>CAXMLP010000041.1:0-3777 GCA_964194225.1 uncultured bacterium
CCTGCCATTCGCCTCCACGCCATAAGCGTATGCGCCCATCACATTGAGTTCCCGCTGCCAGATGGGGGCCCAGTCGATCTCCTCCTTGCCCGGCATGCCGACGAGGGTCACCTTCCCTCCTCCCCGCGCCAGGCGGACGGAGTCGCCCAGGCTGGAGGCGCTGCCGGCACATTCGAAGACGACGTCGGCGCCGCCCAGCAGCACCGGGCGCCTCTCGAGCAGATTGCCCTCGGTGTCGACCCGGCGCGCCTGGGTGGCGAAGCGGACGCGCTGATAAACCTCGCCAGGAGTGACCACCTGGTCGGCGCCCAGGCTCCGCGCCAGCGCGGCCTGGTGGGGGTATTTGGCCACACAGATCAGCCGCCGCGGCGGGGTGAGGCTCTTGACCGCCGCGACCGTCAGCAGCCCCAGGCAACCGGCTCCCATGACCAGCACGGTGTCCTCGGGTTGAGCGGCGGTGCGGAGGGCAGCGTGGATCGCGCAGGCGAGCGGCTCGGTGAGCATGGCGGCTTCGTCGCTCAGCGCTGCCGGCACCGGGTAGATCTGCGAGGAGTGGGCCACCAGCATCTCGCCCCAGCCACCGCCGGTGTCGTGGCAGTAGCCGGTCTGGAGGCCGGTTTCGATATCCCCGGTCGTGACGTTTTCGCAGAGCCCGATCCGCCCCTCGGCGCACATGCGGCAGGGCGGCTCGATACCGCGCACGGCGCATCCGAGCACCGGCTGGACCACCACCCGGGTGCCATCCTCGAGACGCCCGCTCAGCTCGTGGCCGGGAACGAAGGGAAAGCTGGTCAGCGGATCCATGTAGAAGGACGCGTGACCCGTGATCGCCGCGATGTCGGAACCGCAGATCCCGCTGACGTGGGGATAGACGTGGTGCCAGTCCGCGCCCGGCAGCTGCGGCGGTTCGATGTCCTCGAGGTGGATGAGCGCCAGCGGGCTGGTGGCGACCGCCGGCCGGCCACCCGCCGCCTTCACCAGGGCGTAGGCCGGGATGTTGCGTTCGAAGGTAAGCGCCAGCATCAGCGCCTCACCTGGCGAATTGGCTCCGGTACTCCTTCGAACGGGGGTCCGGGACCGGCAGGCGCCAGTTCCCGGGCGGCATCGACCAGCGCTCCACGCGCCACCCCCGCTGCAGCGCGACAGCGCTGAGCCGGGCGTCTGGGTTGACAGGCATAGGGGTGCCGACCAGCTCCATCATCGGTAGATCGCTGAGGGAGTCGGCGTAGGCGAAGCTGTCCGCGAGAACCAAACCATGGCTGGCGGCATACTCCTCCAGCAGCGTCCCGCGAGCCTCCCCCGCCGGCGGCGGGGCCGAGAGGTCGCCCGTGATCACCCCGTCCTTCACCAGCAGGCGGGCGCAGTCGACCTCCACCTGAAGCAGCTCGGCGAGCGGCTCCACGACGACGTCGAGCGCACCGGTGAGAAGCAGAACGTGGTGCCCGGCATTCTTGTGCTCGCGGATCCGGCGGACCCCCTCGGGGTAGAGGCGGCGCAGGGTGACCGAGTTCATCGCCTCCCGGCCGAGCTGCTTCATGTCCTCATAGTCGAGCCCCTCGTATTCGCGATAGAAGCTGCGCTGGAACTCGGCCCGCGAGCGGCGCTCGAGCTGCAACCAGCCGGGCGCCTCGCGCAGCAGGCCACCCAGGAACTCCGGCCACTCGCGGACCGGTTGCGCCTTGAGGCGCATCCAGAGGAAGTACTCGATGACGTTTGTCTCAGTTAGCGTGCCATCCACGTCGAACACCGCCAGCACGTCGGTCCGGCCGGCCCGGCGCCGGATCTGATGCACGGCCAGGTCCCGGGTCTCAACCGGAACGGTGCTGCCGGTCGGTTGCTTGCCCTTGCGAGCGCCGGTCTCGGCGCGCGCCATGCGGATCACGGTCGGCAGATGGACTTTTTGGAAGTAGTGAGTCCAGTCGTAGAGCGCCGGGTCAAACGGGAACACCTTGCGCTCGGCCGGGGGGACCTTATCCCAGAGCTCGATGGTGTGGCGCGTGTCGTAGACGCAGTCGACCTCGGTGTACACGCCGTACAGCTCCGACAGGTTGAGCCCGCGCTCGATCTTGGCACGGGCGTCATTGAGATCGTCGGACATCGCCGCGATCCCGGTGATCGGCAGTCGTTCGACCACCCAGGACATCGCGTCAACCGCCCGCAGCGCCAGCTTCGCCCGGCTCTCGAGCTGGCTGCGGGGTGGGAAGGTCCACTTCGGGGCCCCGATAGCCTGGCCATACCTATCCCGCAGCGGATGCTCCGCGAAGTAGTTCTCCGACTCCTCCTGCATCCGCCTCAGCCGGAGCGGGTTGCGGTTTCCCGACGCCGCGTGATAGATCCGGTATTCACCCTTGGGCGGAGGCGCGGCGGCCACCGCGAGGACTGCGTTGACAACGTAGTCGGCAGGGATGATGTCGAGCAGCGCATCGGGCAGGCCGGAGAAGTCCTCGAGCACCCGACGGCCGTAGGCCAGGATGATCGGCTCGGCCATTCGGAAGCCCTCCAGCCAGCCGGGGAAGGGCTCGGCGAGCGCCGACTCGATGATGGACGGGCGCACGATCGAGAGCGGGAGGTTGCCGTGCAATTCGACCACGGCCCGCTCCGCCATGGCCTTGGTGAAGGAGTAGATGTCGGAGAAGCCGAGCGCCCGGGCATGCATTCGGCCCCTTTCGACCAGCCGGTCCTTGACCCACTTGTCGCGCAGCCGCTCCACCGTGCGGGCCACCGCCGGCGTGCCGGCCGGACCCATCCGCGAGCGGGCCTGCTTGACGAGCTTGGCGAGAACCTCGGGACTGCGTGACTCCTCCTCGACCACCGGCCGGAGCGTGCTGAGGATCTGCGCTTCGTGTCGCCAATTGAGCCCGGGATCGAAAGGCAGCTCCTCCCGAACCAGGCCCCGCAGCATGCCGCCCACGTAGGCGGTCGAGATGTGGACCAGGTGGGGGTCACCACCGCCTTTGGCGAGCGTGTCGACGAGCCTCGACGCGCCCAGAAGATTGGTCTGGGCGGAGAGGTCGGCGGGATTGTCGAACTCCACGGCGGCGGCCGAGGCGATCACGATCTGGCTGCCGAAGACGATCTTGCGCGACTCCTCGGTGAGGCCGAGGCCCTCCTTGCCGAGGTCGATCTCGACGACGGCCAGCTTTTTGGCAACCAGCTGGCTGAACGCCTCCTCACCCAGCTTTTCCCGCAGCGGCTTGAAGGCGGGGCTGGTGAGAACCTCCTTGTGAAGGCGCTCGGCGGCCGAACGTCGGGCTGAGGCGCGGATGGCCAGGTTGATCCGCTCGACCTCGGGGACCGAGCGGAGGAGCTTTTCGACAATCGATTTGCCGAGGAAGCCGGTGGAGCCGGTGATCAGGACGGTCTTGCCGGCGAAGCCTTCGGCGATCAAGTGTCCAATTCTAATTCGGCGGGTTCAGGTTCCATGCGAAGCCGGCCGGGCTCGGGAGCGCCGCGGCACCGCTTCAGCGGCCCGGGGCGGTCTCCTTGCGGAGGGCGACCGCGGGGGTCGCGGCGGCGTCGGTATGGCCGAGAGCGGAGGTCGCCCTGACCAGGAACCAGTACTGGTGGCCGAGCGCTCCGCGGACGCCGACGCTCGTCGCGGCGCTGCCTGAGAGCAGCCGGACCCCGGCCCCATCGTCGGTGAACTGGGTGACGTCGAAGGTCAGCCCCGCCCCCGGGCTGGTCCACCTGACAAGCAGGTCGGTGCCCCCGTCCGCGGCGGCTTCGACGCTGGCTGCGACGCGCGGGGTGAGCAGCGCCGGGCTTCGAGCCGCCCCC
>CAXMLP010000042.1:0-5019 GCA_964194225.1 uncultured bacterium
GTCCACTAGTGGACTGTAACGGCCACAGCTCAGACGACCGCTCCCGGGGGCAGGATCATGTGGGCGCCGACGACTCCATTCACGAGCTGGGTGATGCGCAGGTCGGCAGCCACGCTGGCCAGCACCAGTGCCTCGCGGCGGTCGCAATCGTGGAGCTCCTGCAGAAGATCGAGCATTCCCTCCAGCGCTCGGGCCGAAGCCTCGTGCAGATCGTCGGCAAAGCCGAAGGTGATCCAACCGGCCGGTGCCTGCGCTCGCGGTGCCTCGAGATGGAGTTCCGGGAGGAGGCTCAGTCGCACCTCGCAGCGCTCCATCGGGCATTCGATCGCGGTCCCCGACACCTCCCCATCCCCCTGCGCGGCGTGACCATCCCCGATGGAGAGCAGCCCTCCCCGAACCGCGATCGGTAGGAAGAGCCGGCTGCCCGCCACCAGCTCGCGGCAGTCGATGTTTCCACCTGTCAGCCGCGGCGGCCCCGTCGAGTGGTCCCCCGGCTCGGCCGGCGGCATCCCGATGACGCCCATGAACGGACGCAGCCGGACCGAGTGCCCGAACTGGTTCAGGGCGACTCCTGCGGCGTTGTCGATTCCCCAGAGGACTGGGAATTGGGGACTTTCCGAAACGCCGAGCCGGTCGTTGAGTGGCGTGCTCCAACCCGCCGCCGCCGTCCAACCCCAGGTCCCGGGCACGATCGTTATCAGCTCCACCTCGAGAGTCATCCCCGGTTCCGCACCCGCCACCGCGATCGGCCCACAGAGGGCGTGGCCGTCCTGGCGAGGTTCCAGCGTCCGCACCGGAACGCCCGGCTCAACCTGTGGTTCGAGGTTCCAGCGTGCGTCGAGTGTGCGCAGCACCACCGTGTCACCCGAGTCGACCGTCAGTATCGGTGGCCGGGTCCCGGAAAAGGGCCCGTGCACGGTGCCCGGGCCGGGCTCGATGTGGTGTCGACTCATCCGACGGAAGGGATGGTCAGGGTCATCTTCAACTGTGAAGCGACCAGCTCTGCGGACAACCGCCCACCCATCGTCCTGGCCAGCTCCCGGCTGATAGCAAGCCCCAGCCCGACGCCGCCGGCCGCGGAGGAGCGGGACGGATCCGCCCGATAGAAGCGGTCAAACAGGCGCTCGGGGTCAGGAGCATGCTTGCCCACCTGGTTCAAGACCGACACCTCGATGCTCATGAGGCCCGTCTCAACTGTCACTAGGACCTGCGTTGCCTCGGGAGCGTACTTGACAGCGTTGTCAACGAGATTGTCGATGATCTGGTGGAGCCGCTCGAGGTCAGCCCTGACGGGTGGAAGCGAGGCGGGCACCTGGAGCTTCATGTCCAGGTGGCGCTCGGCGGCCCGGGGCTTCACCAGCTCGATCTCCTGTTCAAGGAGAGCCTGGAGGTCGACATCACCCAGCTGGATCGAGAGATGGCCGGACTCGACCCGAGCCAGGTCGAGCAGCTCCTGGGACATCCGAAGCACGCGCTGGGCCTCCTCATGGATGATCTCGGCCGCTCGCGACCGCTGCTCGGCGGTCTGGAGGCTGCCGTCGACGAGGGCCTGGCTGAACCCGATCAGGCTGGTCAAGGGCGTCTTGAGCTCGTGGGAGATGTTGGCCAGGAACTCGCGCTGGGTCGTCCGCGCCCGCTCGACCGCCTCTCCCATCCGGTTGAAGGAGCGGCCCACGACCCCGATCTCATCCCCACCCGTCCGGCGCACCCGTCGAGAATAGTTACCGGCGGCAATCTCCTCGGCCGCCGCAGCCAGCTCCGAGAGCGGCTGGGCGACCGCCCGGCTGAGCACCAACGCGACCGCGAGGGCGACTGCCAGAGCGATCAGAGCTGCCCCGACAAGGAGCGGCAGCAGGCTCCTCACAGCGATTGCATTGATGGTGGCGGCGGAGCGGACCAGCACCACACGATTGGCGCCGAACGGGTCGCGGCGGGGATTGATGGTGGCGGCGCTCCCGATGTAGCTCTGGCCGCCCAGGAGCAGCTCGCCTTCGGCGGTCAGGTCCTGGTCGATCTTCCGGGTCCGGCTGAGGTTGATCTTTTTACCCAGTGCGGCATCGTTCTGGGTGTCGAAGACCACCTTGCCCGCCGGGTCGAGCAGGAGCATCCGGTCGGCGGAGCCATAGCGATTGAGTCCGATCAGTCGGTCGTGGAAAGCTTCCCGGGTCGCCAGCCGGCCGGCCACACAGTCGATCCGCGGCTGCGGCTGGGCGGTCTGGCACTCGGCGCGCAGCACATCATGCCGAGCGGTCAGCGACAGTCGGTCGAGCTCAACCTGAGCGGTATCGAATTCCAGTGAGCGGACGAGAACCAGGCTCAGGGCACCGCTGGTGAGCAGGCTGATCAGGACGATCCCGGCGGCGGCGAGGAGAAGCCGGATGCGAAGGCTCACGGCGAACTCCAGCTCAGCCGGTGATGCAAGCCCGCCGCGAGCACCGGCAGCTCAGGCGGCCTTGAGTTCGAGCCTGTAGCCCACGCCCCAGACGGTGTCGATGGTGGGATCGGTCACGCCTGCAGCGGCAAGCTTCTCACGGACCTGCTGCACATGAACGTCGACGGTACGGGTGTAACCGGGAAAGTCATAACCCCAAACGAGGTCGAGCAGCTCCGTCCGTTGATACACGCGGCCCGGATGTCGGGCAAGGAGGGTCAGCAGATCGAACTCCTTGGGCCTTAGCTGGACCCTCGCCTCCCCGTGCCTGACCTCATGCCGGCCAAGATCGATCTCGAGGCCGCCGGCGCGGATCACCGCGGTCTGGTCGGGCTCCTGCCGCGTGCGGCGCAGCAGCGCTTTCGCCCGCGCGACAAGCTCCTGGGGGTGAAAGGGCTTGGTCAGGTAGTCGTCGGCCCCCAGCTCCAGCCCGACCACCTTGTCGGTGATCTCGTCACGGGCTGTGAGCATGATGATCGGCACCTGGCTCTGCTTGCGGATCTCCCGGCAGATGGTCAACCCGTCCACTCCCGGGAGCATCACATCGAGGATCACCAGATCGGGCCGGCCCGAGCTGAATCGACCCAACGCCAGCGCCCCGTCGGAGACCGAGTCGACCTGGTAACCCTCCCGATTGAGGTAGAGCCGGGCGAGCTCCACGATGTGTTCTTCATCGTCGACGACCAGGATTTTTTCACTGCTCATTGAGGCAGATGATCATGCGGTTGTGATGCGAAGCGTCCGCAAGATGCCATGGAAATGTAAACGTCAACTCGGCGGCGCCTGGCGAGGGGCGGTCGGGCCCGGTTGCGAGGTCGGGCCGCCTCCCGCTCTGGGCTCGGTCCCCTCGCGGAGCCGGCGAATGTTGTCGCGGTGGCTGTACACCACCAGCGCCGCCAGGCCCAACGCCAGCCCCACCCCGTCCAGCCGGCGGTAGATCAGGGCCACCGTTAGGGGCAGCGCAGCCGCACCGGCCAGGGAGCCGGCGGAGATGATCCGAGAGCGGCGGCCGGCGATGATCCCGGCCAGGATCACCAGAGGCGTGGCGGCCGGCCAGAGGATGATGGCGGCTCCCGCTGTGGTGGCGACACCGCGACCGCCCTGGGCCATCAGGAACACCGAGAAGACCTGGCCAAGGACAGTCGCCAGCACCACCGCACCCAGTTCGATGCCCGTCAGCCGCAGGCGCAGCCCGAGATAGGCGGCGAGGGCGCCCTTTGCGGCGTCGAGGAGTGCCACGACGATCGATGCCGGCAGACCCAGCGCGCGGTACGTGTTCGTTGCGCCGACCCGTCCGCTGCCGACCAGCCGCGGATCCACCCCCGCCAGCTTGCCCATCACCAGGCCCGTCGGAATGGCGCCGACGAGGTATCCGGCGATGGCCAGGACGAGCGCGGTCACGGGATCACCGCAGCTTCTATTTCTTCTCTTGCCGGAGGACCAACTTGAGGGGGTTGCCCGCGAAACCGAAGCGCTCGCGGAGCTTCTTCTCGAGATACCGACGGTAGGAGAAGTGGAGCAGGTTCACGTCGTTGACGAAGAGAACGATCGTGGGCGCCTCGGACTCGGCCTGGGTCGCGAAGTTCAGCGAGAGGCGCTTGCCCTTGAAGCTGGGGGGCGGTCGCTCGCTCATCGCGGTCCGCAGCACCCGGTTCAGCTCGCTGGTGGGTACCCGGGTCCGCCGCTGCCCCACGACCTCCAGCGCCGCCGGTAGCACGTTGCGAACCCCGCTTCCTGACTTGGCCGAGATCATGACAACAGGGGCGTGGGGTACGAACTTGAAGTTGGCCGCTATCTGGCGCTTCCAGGCCACCGCAGTGCGCTGCTCCGGGTCCACCAGGTCGATCTTGTTGAGAACCAGGATCAATCCTTTGCCCGCCTCGAGCGCGTAGCTGGCGACATGCTGATCCTGGGTCAGAACTCCCGAGGTCGCCTCCATGACCAGCAGGACGGCGTCCGACCTCTCCATCGCTTTGATCCCGCGCAGGAGGCTGAAGCGCTCGAGCCGGTCGCGGGCCGCGCTGCGCCGGCGAATGCCCGCCGTGTCCACCAGGACCACGGGGAGACCATCGAAGGTGAGAACGGTGTCCACCGGGTCGCGGGTCGTTCCCGGGACATCGCTGACCAGAGCCCGTTCGTCGCCCAGTAGGGCGTTCAGGAGCGAGGACTTGCCGACATTGGGGCGGCCCATGATCGCAATCCGGGCGCTCTCCTCCTCGCCCTGCTCCGGCTCAGCCGGCGGCAGGTGCTCGAGCACCCGATCGAGCAGATCGTCGACCCCGATGCCGTGCTCGGCGGAGAGCATCAGCACCTCCGCGAAGCCCAGGCCCAGGATCTCGTGACGGAAGTGCTCCTGGCCATGAGTATCCGCCTTGTTGGCGGCCACGACGACGGGGCGGCCGGAGCGGCGGAGCATCTCAGCGATGTCGCGGTCGATGGCCGTGAGGCCCTGCCGGACATCAAGCATGAAGACGATCGCGTTGGCTTCCTCGATCGCGATCCGGGTCTGTGCCTCGATGTCCGCCTGGCTGAATTCGCCGTCCACCGCCGGGAAGGCATCCATCTCGAGGCCGGCGGTGTCCACCACC
>CAXMLP010000043.1:0-12825 GCA_964194225.1 uncultured bacterium
ACGTCGTGCAGTGTGCACGACATCGCCGATCTCGAGTCCCGCGGTGTGCCGGCCGTGTTCGTGGCGTCCACCGAGTTTGTGGTGGCCGCCGAGGCGCAGGCGGCGGCCCTCGGCTTCCCCGCGGCCAGTGTCTTCGTCCCCCACCCGATTCAGGATCGCACCGACGACGAGATGCGCACGCTGGCCGAGGGTGCGGTGGAGGAGATCCTCGCCGCCATCTCCGGCGCCTGAGCCTCAGTCGGCGAGGCGCAGGCCTCCGCGGTTGTCTGCCATGGCCAGGCCGTCGGCGACGACGCTGGCCGCCACCCGGGCCGCCCGCGCCTCGTCGCCGGGCCAGCCCATCGCCGCGGCCACGTCAGTGGCGGCGAGCGGGCCCAGGCGAAGGGCGGCCACCAGCCGCCCTCGCCCCTGGCGGTCCGAACCGGCGAAGCGGCTCTGCCGGCCGCTCGTGCCCGCCGATCCGATGGCCGGGTCGGGCACCGGACAACCGGCTCGTCGCCACGCGCAGCTCTGCGCTGCCGCCAGCGGGCACGCCTCGCATCTAGGGACACGCGCCATGCACACCGTGGCGCCCAGGTCGAGCATGGCCTGGTTCCACGCCCAGGGCGACGACGGCACAACCATTGAGTCGGCGATGCTCTGGGCCTCGGCCGGCCCAAGCCGCCGACCGGCGTAGGCGCGCGCCAAGACCCGCGCCGTGTTGGTGTCGAGTACGCCCACCGCCTGCTCGTACGCGAACACCAGCACCGCCCTGGCCGTGTACGAACCGACACCAGGCAGGTCGAGAAGCTCGGGCAGCGACTCGGGCACCCGGCCGTCATGCCTCTCCACGATCAAGGTCGCGGCCCGGTGCAGGTCCACGGCCCGGCGGTTGTAGCCGAGTCCGGTCCATGCCCGCACCACTTCCGCCACGGGCGCAGCCGCACACTCGGCCGCCGACGGGAACCTGCTCACGAACACCCGCCACGCCGGCACCACCCGTTCCACCTGCGTTTGTTGCAACATAACTTCGCTGACGAGGATCGCCCACGGGTCCCGCGTCCGCCTCCACGGCAGATCACGCCCGTGCTCCTCGGCCCAGGTCAGCAGAGCGGCCTGCATCAGCCCGTGACCGGCACCGCCGGGGCGACCGCCGCCGCCCACAGCCCGTAGCCGGCGTCGTTGGGGTGGTAGTGGTCTCGGGCGAAGTACCGACCGGGGTGGTGGCGGAACGCCCAGGACGTGTGAGCGAAGATGTCGACGTACACCGCGCCGCGCGCGTTGGCGAGATGGCGGATATCGGCGTCGAGCATCCGCCCTCGCCATCCGACCAAGGCCCGCAGAGGTTGCGGCAGCCGGGGCGGAGAGCCGAGGTCGGGCACGCCGAGAAGGACTATGCGTGATGGGGCGATGCCAGCTTGGCCGAGCAAGGCGAGCAGTCTGCTGTAGCGCGACCGGAAGCGGGAACGACCGACGAAGTGGGTGGCGTCGTTGGCTCCGACGCTGATCAGGACCAGGTCGGCCCCCCCACCCACCTGAGGCAGCTGGCGGGCAAGGACATCGGAGACGGTGGCTCCCGACACGGCCAGCACACGGACGTCGAAGCGCACGGCCGGATGGCCGATGAGGAGACGCGAGCCGACCTGGCGGGCCAGGGAGCCGTCCGGCTTCGACGAACCTACGCCCGCGGCCGTCGAATCGCCGAGCCAGACGATCCGCACCGCCCTCCCGCCGCGGGGACCGATGCTCTCGTCGAGGTCTCGGCCCGGGGGTTCAGGCACGGACGGGCCCGACCGGGCGACCAGCATTTCCCCTCCCAGCAGGATCACCGGGGCGCTGATGACGAGGGCCACCGCGCCGAGCCAGCGTCGCCCGATCAGGGGCTCGGCCAGATGTCGTCGGCGTATGGCCGCCGGCGCTGGGGCGCGTGATCCCTTTTCCACACCATGACCTTGCGCCGGAAGTAACAGACCTCTTCGCCTCGTTGGTTGAGGCCCTTGGTCTCGACGGTCACGACACCCCGATCGGGACGTGACGTGGACTCTCGCTTGTCCAACACCCGGGTCTCTGCGTAGATGGTGTCGCCGTGGAAGGTGGGCTTGCTGTGGGTGAGCGACTCGACCTCCAGGTTGGCGATGCAGGAGCCGCTCACGTCCGGCACGCTCATGCCGAGCACGAGCGAATACACCAGGTTGCCGACCACTACGTTCCGACCCTGGACCGTCTCGTGCTCAGCGAACCACGCGTTGGTGTGGAGGGGGTGGTGGTTCATCGTGATCATGCAGAAGAGGTGATCGTCGTATTCCGTGATCGTCTTTCCCGGCCAGTGCCGGTAGGTCGCGCCAACCTCGAATTCCTCCAGGTACCGGCCGAAGGGGCGGACGTGCTCGGGGGCGCTCATCGGCCGGGAGCCGGCGCCGCCGGGCGCTCCGCCCTCGTGGCCAGGGCTTTTGCGATGACCCGAAGCGCGAGGACCTCCTCGGCTCCTTCGAAGATCGCCAGGACACGGGCGTCGAGGAAGTAGCGCGAGATGTCGGTCTCCTCCCCGTAACCCATTCCGCCGAAGAGCTGCATCGCGTCCCGCGTCACGTACTCAGCCATCCGCGAGGCGTAGAGCTTGGCGAGCGAGGCCTCCACCTGACCCTCCGATTGGCCTGCGTCGCCATCCAGGAGGCGGGCCGCCTGGTAGGAGAGCTGGCGGGAAGCATGCAGCCGCACGCCCATCCGGCCGATCATCTGGCGCGCCAGCTCGTGCTCGGACACCGGGCTGCCGAACACCCTGCGCTGACGGGTGTACTCGAGCGTGTCAGTGACGGCTGCCTGCATCACGCCAACCGCCCGGCCGGCGGTCTGAAGGCGGCCGGTGGCGAACCCCTCCATCTGCAGGTAGAAGCCTCGGCCCTCGGCGCCGACCAGGGATGAGTGGGGCAGGACGTATTCCTCGAAGTTCAGCTCGAAGGTGTGCAGCCCCCGGTACCCGATCGTCGGGATCGCCCGTCCTCGGAGCACTCCCCCGCCTTCCGCCCGGTGCTCGAAGGCATGGCCGAGCTGGCTTGACTTCTCAGCCACGAACAGGCTCAGCCCGCGATGCGAATCCGGACCGGTGCGGCAGAGCAGCATCAGGAGGTGGGCGCGGCCGGCGAAGGTGCACCACAGCTTGGTCCCGTTGAGGACCCAGCCGCCATCGGGCCGCCGGCTGGCGCGGCACTGGAGCGAGGCGACGTCGGAACCGAAGTCGGGCTCGGTGACTCCGACGGCGACAAGCCGGGAGCCGTCGGCGATGGCGGGCAGCCAGCGCCTCTTCTGCTCCTCGGAGCCGCCGCTCAGGAGAGCCCTGACCAGGATCTCCGGCCTCGTCATCAGGGATCCCCCGGCGGCGAGCGAGGCGGCCGACATCTCCTCGGTGCCGATCAGCATGGCGACGTGGTCCGGCCGTCCGGTCAGTGTGCCGCCGTACTCCTCGGGAATGGAGAGGCCGAAAAGACCGAGATCAGCCACGCCCCGGATCACCTCCTCGGGGATATCGGCGTCGCGACGGTGGATCTCCTGGGCCCGGCTCCGCAGCCGGCGCTGGGCGAAGTCGCGCAGGGTGGCCCGGAGCAGCCGGTGCTCTTCGCCGGCACCGAGGTCATCGGCCCCGCGTCCGCCGAGCAGGAGCTCGGCCACCACGTCGAAGCTGGGGTCGAAAGTCTCCGCCGATACGTCGGCCGCGGCACCGCGAGCGATCGCCGCGGCGAGCGGGTCCGCAGTCCGCTCGGCCCACTCGGCGGTCGCCCCGCCGGCGGCAGCGCGAGCCGCGCTCCAGACGGCCTGGTAGGCCTCTACGTCGCCGGCGATTTCGGGCTCCAGGGGCGCGGTTTCATGCGGAACGACTCACCCCGCTCGACCATCACGACGGCCATCTTGCGGGAGGCTTCGTCGATCATCTCTTCGCCCAGCATGACCGCGCCCGTCATCTCGACGTCGGTGGCCTGCCGGTATGCGTCGAGGATCGCCACCGCTTTGTCGTAGTCCTCCTGGCGCGGCGCGAAAGCCTCGTTGAGAATGTCTATCTGGGCCGGGCTGAGCGCCCACTTGCCGTCGAAGCCGAGCATCGCGGCTCGCTCGGCAAATGTCCGCAATCCCTCTGGGTCCCGGATCTGCGCATAGGGCCCGTCGATCGGCTGAAGGCCGTTGGCGCGGGCGGCCAGGACCATCCGGACATGGAAGTAGTGCCAGTAGTCGCCCGGATATTCTGGCTTGAGCCGGCCGACGGTCAGCTCCGGAATGCGCAACGAGGCCGAGAAGTCGGCCGGGCCGAAGATCAGGCTCTCGCTCCTCGAGGAAGCGCCGGCGATGGCGTTGATGTTCTCCATCCCCCGGGCTGATTCGATCTGCAACTCCAGACCGACGCGGCGCTGGCGGCCCGTCTTCCACTCGATCTGGTTCAGCAGGTTGGCCACGAAGTGGACCTGGTCGACGTCCTCGACCTTGGGAATCATCAGGCAGTCAAGCCGGTCGCCGGCGCCCTCCACCACACTGATGATGTCCTCGTAGCACCACTTCGTGTCGCATGCATTGACGCGGACCGTCCGGATCTTCCCGGCGAATTCGTATGTGGTGAGCGCCTCGACAACCTGCTCGCGCGCCTTCACCTTCGCGCCCGGCGCAACCGAGTCCTCGAGATCCAGGAAGATCTGGTCAGCGGCGGACTGGTCCGCCTTCGCGTGGAACCGGGGTTGGCTGCCGGGGACGGCCAGGCAGGAGCGCCTGGCTCTCACCGCTTCGCTTTCGTGGCCCTGCTCGGGGGAGCCGGCTTGGCAGCCTTGACCGCGGTCTGAGGCGCCGCCTTCGGTGCGGCTGCGCTCTTGGCACCTTTAGCGACACCTGGGGCGCCGCCGCGGCCCGACTCGATGTATCGCTTGAGGTTGGCGAGGGTCTTGGCTAGGTCATTGGGAAGCTGCTTCTCGATCATCCCGAAAAAGAGCCGCGCGGCAAAGCCATTGGGCTCGTAGGTCATCGAATAGGTGAGCCTGGTGGCTTCGCCGACGGCCTGATACGCGTACTTCCAATCCCCCTTGACCGGACCCTTGACGAAGGTACCGGCGCAGGTCTTGCCCCGAGTCACCGTCGTGTGCAGCACCTCGAGGTCCTGGTGGCCGCCGGGCGTCGCCAGCACGTAGCGGAGCCGGGTCCCCTTGGCAAGGGGTCCCTCGGTGAGGCGGTCCACCCGTTCGAGGTTGTTGGTCCACTTGCTGGCGTTCTTGAAATCCTCGTGCACGACCGCCCACACCCGGTCGATCGGGGCGTTGATCTCAACCTGCTCGCGAACATCGGCCATCTCCTGAATTATCGCGAGGCGGGCCGAGCGCTGTCGGGTGGCCGGGCAAAAGGCGGGACAAGAGGCTCGACAAGAGGCCGCGGGTAGCATGGGCGAGAGGTGCGCGAGCCAAGTCCCAAGCCGAACCTGCCCCCGCGCCAGCGCACCTTCGGCGCCCTGCGCCACCGCAACTACCAGCTCTACTTTGTCGGCCAGGTCGTCTCGACGGTGGGAACCTGGATGCAGAGCGTTGCAATGCCGTGGCTGGCCCTTCAGCTCACCCATGACCCTTTCCACGTCGGCCTCGTGGTGGCGACCCAGTTCACCCCGATGCTGCTCGCCGGCCAGTTTGGCGGCCTGATCGCAGATCGCTTTCCGAAGCGAAGGATCCTCGTGGTCACCCAGGTCGCGTTCATGCTGCCCGCGTTCGCCATGTTCTTCCTGACCAGCCAGCACCTGGCGCAGTACTGGATGGTCCTCGCCGCCGCGCTCGCGGTCGGCTGTATCAACGTCGTCGACGTGCCTGCCCGGCAGGCCTTCGTCATCGAGATGGTCGGCCGGGAAGACCTCCTCAACGCGATAGCGCTCAACTCAACGATCTTCAACGGGTCAGCGGTGATCGGCCCCTCGATCGCCGGGGTGATCATCGGCCTGGCCGGGGTCCCGATCTGCTTTCTCACCAATGGCATCAGCTACCTGGCCTCGATAGCTGCCCTGCTCGCGATGCGGAACCTGCCGGCAGTGCTCAGAGACAGCCGGGGTGGCTCGGCAATGGCACGGATCCGAGAGGGGCTGGACTACGCCCGGCGCGACCTTGTGGTCGGGACCCTGCTGCTCAACGTCGCCGTCTTTTCGCTCTTCGCGATGAACCGCTTCACCCTGCTGCCGATCTTCGCTGACCAGGTGCTCAAGATCGGTCCGGCCGGATTTGGCTTTCTCACCGCCTCGCAGGGCGTGGGGGCGCTGATCGGCGCGCTCTCGCTCGCCATCCTCCAACGCCGGCTGACCAGCGGCAACGTGCAGTTCCTGCTCGGCCTGGCCTGGTCCTTCTTCCTGGTCGGGTTCAGCCTCAGCCGCTACTTCCCGCTCTCGGTCGCGCTGCTCGTGCTCTCGGGGTTCTGCCAGATCGCCTTCGTGGCGACCGCCAACACCCGCATCCAGGCAGCCACCCCCGACCATCTCCGGGGCCGGGTGATGGCCCTCTACGCTCAGTCGCTGATGGGAGTCGGGCCGGTGGGCAGCTTCCAGGCCGGCGCACTGGCGCACTTCTTCGGCGCCCCGGTGGCGATGATGTCCGGCGCGGTGATCTCCGGCCTATTCGTGGCGGCCAGCCGGCTGGTCCGGCCGCGCGTGTTCGGGGCCGAGGAGCGTCGCCCGCCAGGGCGGTAGCTAACGGGTGCTCAGGGCCTGGAGCAGGGCGCCCGCAGCGAGCAGCGGCACCAGCCAGAGAAGAGCGCGTGCCAGCGCCGCCTGGGCGGTCACGACTCGTGCCAGCCAGCCGCCGTCAGGCTCCATGTGGATCACGCTGGCACCGATCTGGATCGCCAGGCCGCCGGCGACCGCCGCAACCGGGAGGTGGATCAGCAGGTGCGGGAAATCAGCTGCCAGCGCGACCGGCCAGGAGCTCAGCGCTGCCGCGTAGCCGAGCAGGGCGCCGGGGACGCCGGTGATCAGATAGCCGGTGAATCCCAGCGTTAGCGCCGCCAGCAGGCCGGCGATGAGGACCGCCAGGAGATCGCCGGCGAAGATCGACAGCGCGGCACCCGCGAGATCGCGGTGGGATGGGCCGCCGATCGCGCCGGCGATATCCGAGCCCCATTTGTGGGAGAGGGGCCCGGCGCCGAGGTAGCCGAGACCGGCCCCGACCGGAAAGGCGAGCGCAGAGAGCAGGATCGGGAGCCACCTCGCCCTGACCAGCGATCGCCCGGCGGGAGCCTGGCGGAAAGCGGTCGCGGTGGCGCGCGCGGCGCGCCTGGCCAGGCCCTTGCCGCCAACCTCCCGGGCAAGGAGCGCCTCGCGCGAGAAGCCCCCCAGCCCCATCCGGAGGAGGATCACAGCGGCCACCGCCATCGCCGCTGCGAAAGCCCAGAGGAATTCCCCCCGGCCGATGAGGATCAAACCCGCCTCGACCTGGAGCACCACCGACATCGGCAGGATGATGAACGAGGCCATCACGTTGGCTGCCCGCATCGTCCGCGCGTTGGCGCTCACTATCACCGCCCCGGCCACCATCGCCGCCACCTGCGAGATGGTGGCGATGGCAAGCGAGACCAGGATCCCGATCGGAAAGTAGCCGAGGCCGGGAAAGGTGACCGCGCAGTAGGCGATCAGCGCCCCGAAGCAGAGCACCAGCGACACCGAGAGGACGGCAGCCACCTTGCCGACATAGATCTCCGCCTCGCGCAGGGGTGTCGAGAGGAGCACCTCCAGCGTCGATCGCTCCCGCTCACCGACGAACGATTCGAGCGCGAGGACCAGGGTGTAGGAGGCCGGTAGAAAGACCACGAAGAAGGCCCCGACAATGCTCATCCGCTCCACCACCGGCGAGAGGCCGCCGCCGAAATAGGCCAGAGCACGGATACCGGTACCGGCGGCGATGGGTATCGCGGCGGCGAGTCCGACCATCGCCAGCGCCAAGCGCAGGTCCCCGGCGGCGTCCCGCAGGTCGCGTCCTGCCACCATCTGCGCCTTACGCCGGTCGAGCCGCAAGCTCACTCTCCCGATTCACAATCGCCAGGTAGACCTCCTCGAGGGTCGGCCGCTCCACCATTTCGCGGCGGCGCTGGAGGCCGGCAGCGCTGACCAGGGCCCCAAAACCCCCGGCGGCAAGCAGGCGGCCGCCCATCATGATCCCAATCTCTCCCCCCAGCGCCTGCGCCTCCTCCATGTTGTGGGTGCAGACGACCAGGGCTGAGCCCTGGCTCCGAAGGTCCTCCAGGTAGCCCCAGACGATCCTGGCGCTGTCGGGATCGAGTGCCGAGGTCGGCTCGTCCGCCAGGATCAGGCGGGGCCTGTGGATCGTGGCGCGAATCAGCGCCACCTTCTGGCGCATCCCTTTGGAAAAGGTGCCCAACCAGCGGTCGCCGGCCTCGGCGAGGCCGAAGAGCTCGAGCAGGGCGCCAATAGTCCGCGACCGGGTCGCCGCGTCGACCCCCTGCACACGTCCGAAGTAATCGAGGTAGGCGCCGGCCGACATGCGCTCATAGAGCCCGGGTACCTCGGGCACCAGCCCGACCCGAGCGCGCGCCCCGTCGGCGTCTTCCCGCGTATCCACACCGTCGACCAGGACCCGGCCGAGGGTCGGCTTCAGGATGGCCGCAAAGCAGCGGAGCGCGGTCGTCTTGCCGGCGCCATTCTGCCCCAGCAGGACCAGGGCGGTACCCGACCGGACGGAGAGCGAGAGGTCGCGCACAGCGACCACCTGCCCGTACTGCTTGGAAAGTCCCTCGACCTCGAGCACGCAGGCGATTATGCGGCCGATACGATATGAGAGGTCCGCATGCCACGTAAAACCACCGCCAAGACCGCCACCGACCAGCTGCTGGCGCAGACCCAGGAGCTGGTGACCCGACTCGTACGGGAAAACCGGACGCTGAAGGCGCGCAACCTGAAGCTCAGCCAGGAGCTCGACCGGCTCGGATCGAGCTGGGATCTGATCAAGAAGCTGGCCCGACAGGCGCCGCGCAAAACCGGGTCTCTCAAAGCCAAGCGCTAGGCAAACGCGGCCAGCATGGCCGCGACCAGCGGAAGCGCATCGGCCGGCCGCGAGCTGGGCCGGCGCCGCCGCCCGCCCACCTCCACCTGGAGGGCACTGCCACCGGCCGCCTGGACAGTGGCTGTGACCGTGCCGGCCCAGGTCGCGTCGAAGGGCGGCCCGGTGCGCGCGACCAGCCCCTGGCGCCGAGCACTCGCCAGCAGACTGTCGACCAGGCGGCGGGAGCGGGAATCCGGGGTGGGCCCAAGGCCGATGATCAGGTCCTCCTCCCGCTCGTCACGAAAGCCATGCACGTCAACCACCGCTCGGGAGAGGCGGCCCAGCACCTCCTTTTTGAAGGGACCGAGGCTGGTATCCCAATTGGCATCACCGCTCTGCCGGCCGACGACTGTCAGGGCTAGGCCACCGGTGAGCTCGGCGAGCGCCTCGGCCAGACCCCCGGTGCCCATGTCTGCCCGCTTGATGGCACCCGCGCGCAGGCTGCGCACCGAGTGCGGCGCGGTGAACAGGTAGTCCCGGGTGCCGGGGCCGCTGAGGCGAAGCGCGTCAACTTCGTCCGAGCCCCGGTGCTCGGTCGCTCGGTAGCGGAGCTCGCGCTCAGCCCAGAGATCAACGCCGAGCGGTGCCCGAATCACTAATCGCGTGGCGCATACCTCGGCAGCTCGGCCAGGGAACGGAATCCCCCTCTATCGAGGTACGCGCCGATCCCCTCGAACACGCACTCGATCGCCCTGCCATCCGCAAAGGTTGCGGTGCCCACCTGGACCGCCGCGCAGCCGGCGACCAGGAACTCAAGGGCATCCTCGGGGGTTGCGATCCCGCCGATCCCGATCACCGGGATGGCGACCGCCCGGGCGACGCTGTGGGCAAGGTGGAGCGCCAGCGGGCGGACGGCCGGGCCGCTGAGGCCACCGGTCCGGTTGGCCAGGCGGGGAGCTCGGGTCCGCAGGTCGATCGACATGCCCACGAAGGTGTTCACCGCGCTGATGGCGTCGGCGCCCTCCGCCTCCACCGCGCGGGCGATGACGGAGATGTCAGTCACCATCGGCGTCAGCTTCACCCACACCGGCAGACGGGTGCGGCGCCGGACCGCCGCGGTCGCCCGGGCCGCGGCGACAGGGTCGTTGCCGAAGTACATACCGCCCTGGTCCACGTTGGGGCACGAGATGTTGAGCTCGAAGCCACCGATGCCGGGGACGCCATCCAGCCGCGCCGCCAGCTCACCGTATTCCTCGATCGACTCGGCGTTGATGTTCACCAGGACTGGGAAATCCCATTGCGCCCAGACCGGGGCATATTCACGGATCAGGGCATCGACCCCGGGGCCCTGGAGGCCGATCGCGTTGAGCATGCCGGCCGGCGTTTCGACGATCCGCGGCGGGGGCGTGCCGGCCCGGGAGCGCAGGAAGATTCCCTTGGAGACCATGCCGCCGAGCGCGCGGCGGTCGAGCAGGGGCACCTCGGTCCCATAGCCGAAGGTACCCGAGGCAGCCAGGACTGGGCTGCGCAGGTTGAGGCTACCGACCGCAACTGAGAGATCCGCCCTCATGCCACCTCGTAGTGGAGCTGTGCGGGCAGGGCAGGCCAATCGACCTGCGAGCCGAGGTAGACGGGTCCCTCCCGGCAGGCCCGGTCATAGCCGCCCGCGACCAGGGGGACCGCGCAGCCGAGGCAGACCCCCGTCCCGCAGCCCATGTACGTCTCGATCGCGACCTGGGCGGCGGGCCAGCGCTCGGCGACGGCGGCCAGCATGGGGTTGGGGCCGCAGGCCAAAACGGTGTCGATTCCGCCGGCGGCCCCATCACTGACCGCCGCCACCGTGGTGCCGGCAAAGCCGCGACTGCCATCGTCGGTCGCCCAGACGACCCGGTCCCCCAACCATTCCTGGCAGAGCTGGGAGGCGCTCCGCGCGCCATGGATCCAGGTGACCTGAGCGCCGGTCTCGACGGCGCGCCGTGCCGGCAGGCGGAGGGCGGCGACCCCCAGACCGCCGCTGATGAGGGCGACGTGGCGCACGCCCGGGGGGAGCTGGAAGCCTCTACCGAGGGGACCGAGCAGCGAGACGGTCTCCCCGACCGCCAGCTCGAGCAGCCGGCGCGTACCCCGGCCGACGGGTCTGAACAGGACCTCGACGAGGCCGTCGGTGACGTCATAGACGGAGAAAGGCCGGCGCAGTATCAGATCGGGGCCCAGGCCGAGGTTGACGAACTGTCCAGGCAGCGCCACCGCTGCCACCTCGGGCGCGGCGAAGGCCACCACCCACAGGTCGCTCGCAACCTGGCGGCGGGCGACCAGGGGGGCGTCAGTCTGAAACACCCGCCCTCCATTCGGCGACCGTGCGCACCGTGATGGCATCCTCGGCCTCGACAGCCGATTCGAGCAGCGCGGCCGCGGTGTCAAGCGAGGTGAGGCAGGGGATCCGCCGCTCGACGGCCGCCCGCCGGATCTCGAATCCGTCCCGGATCACCCCCGTGCCGGCCACCTTGGTGATGTTGCTCATTGTGTTGATGACCAGGTCCACTTCCCCGCGTTCGATTGCATCGAGGACGGTGGGCCCTTCCTCACCGATCTTGCCGACCACCCGCGGCGAGAAGCCTGCAGCGCGCAGCGTCGCGGCGGTGCCGTCGGTGGCGATGATGGGACAGCCGAGCTGCACCAGCCGGGAGACGATCGGGAGGATCTCAGGCTTGTCGACGTCGGCGATCGTAAGGAGCGCCCGGGCACCCGGCCGGACGCGCAGCCCAGCGCCCCGGAAGGCCTTCTCGAGTGCCCGGTGAAGCGTCCGGTCGATCCCCATCACCTCGCCCGTCGACTTCATCTCAGGGCCGAGGTAGGAGTCCACAGCAGACAGCTTGGCCATCGAAAAGACGGGTGCCTTGACCGCAACCAGGGGCGGGGGTGGGATGAGGCCAGTGCTGTAGCCGAGGTCGCTCAGCGACTCACCGAGCATCACCCGTGTCGCCAGGCGAACCATCGGCACGCCGGTGATCTTGCTCAGGAAGGGGACCGTGCGGGACGCTCGTGGGTTCACCTCCAACACGTAGACCTTTCCCCGATGGACGACGAACTGGATGTTGAGCAGGCCCCGGATGGAGAAGTGCCTGGCGATCCGGATCGTGTAGTCGAGCAGGTCGGCCTGCTCGCCGGGTTCGAGGCCCGGCGCGGGGTAGACGGCATAGGAATCTCCCGAGTGCACGCCCGCCCTCTCGACGTGCTGCATCACTCCCGGGACAACCACCGTTTCACCGTCGCTGACCGCGTCGACCTCGATCTCGACCCCCTGGAGGTACTTGTCAACGAGCACCTCGCCGCGGGGATTGGCCCGCAGGGCCCAGCCCATGTAGCGCTCGAGGTCGCGGCGGTCCCTGACTATCTCCATGGCGCGGCCGCCGAGCACATAGGAGGGCCGGACGAGAACCGGGTAGCCGACCCGGCCGGCGATCGTGATCGCAGCCTCCACCGATGTCGCGGTGTCTCCCATCGGCTGCGGCACTCCAATCGCATCCAGGGCAGCCCCGAACTGATGGCGATCCTCGGCGAGGTCGATCGCGGCGACGCTGGAGCCGAGGATGGGAGCGCCGCCGGCCGCCAGAGGGTCGGCGAGGTTGATCGCGGTCTGCCCGCCGAACTGGACGACAACGCCGCCGGCCCGCTCCGCCCTCAACACGTCACCGACGGCAGCCTCATCCAGCGGCTCGAAGTAGAGGCGATCCGAGGTGTCGAAGTCGGTCGAGACCGTCTCCGGGTTGGAGTTGATCATGACCGCGCCATGACCCGCCTCGCGAAGCGCCCAGGCGGCATGAACCGAGCAGTAGTCGAACTCGATGCCCTG
>CAXMLP010000044.1:0-1796 GCA_964194225.1 uncultured bacterium
CAGGTCAGCACGAAGGCGCCGAGCAGGCCGAAGGCGTAGAGGTCGCCGAGCAGGTTCGGGTTCGCCCCGGCCAGGAAGACCACCGCGACTGGGACGAGGACGGCGAGCAGGATCGACCAATGGGGGGTGTGGCGCCACCGGTTGCGGTGCTCGAGAACCCGGGGCAGGAAGCCCATCCGGGCCAGGGCGATGAAAACGTGGTACGAGCCGATGATCGCGGTGTTGGCGGCCAGGATCAGAAGGAGAGCGCCGCTGACCGCCACCAGGCCGCCGAAAAATCCTCCTGCGACATGGGCGCCGAGCAGCGAGATGAACTGGTTGGGGTCCGCGTTGGCCGGCAACAGTGTCGTCGACCACAGTGTGAGGAGCGGGCTGGTGATCACCATCGTAAGGACCACCGCGCCCATTGCCTGATAGCTGATCCGCCGGCGCGGTTCGCGCATCGCGGGGGCGATCTGGGCGATCGATTCCAACCCGGAGAAGGCGAGAAAGGCCGCCGCATAGCCGGTCAGAATTCCGAGCGGATTGAGCTTGGCGCCGCCCCCCAGCTGCTGGAAGGAATGGACGATCCCGCCCGGGCCGAGCGAGATGGCCACGGCGATGACCACCAGCAGCTGGGTCACTGCCGCCATCACCGCGAAGATGGCGCTCACCCGCGCGCTCTCCCGAATACCAATGGCGTTGAGGGTGCCGAGTATCAACAGCGCCGCGATCGTCACCGCGACTGAGACCGCCGGCGTCGAGAGAGCGGGAGCGACGACGCCCAGGTAGAGAACACCGGACAGGGCGCTGAGCGCGGCGGTCAGGTAGTAATCGACCAGGATCAGGAGGCCGCCGACCAGGCCCGCGTAGGGATGCAGGGCCCGGGAGGCGACGGTCACCACCCCGCCTCCTTCCGGGTAACGCCAGGCCACCTCCGCGTACTTCACGGTCAGGAGCAGAAAGACGACCAGGGTCATGGAGACGAAGAGGGCGGAACGGGCTCCCACCTGCCCATAGAGGATTCCCGGCGTGTAGTAGACAGAGGTACCGATATCCGCGAAGACGACCGCCCAGCAGAGGAACGCTCCCAGGTGGCCGCCGCGGACCTTGACGCGCCGGCGCGTCTTCAGAGGAGCGCTCATGGTCAGCGCGCGGTGAGGTCGAGCAGCCGAGCCTCCAACCGTCGAAGGTCGTCGCGCATCTCATGCACCAGGCGGCGAGCCTCGACGTCCTCGAGGTCAAGGTTGACGATGGCGAAGAGGTAGGTCTCCGCCCACTCCACCTGGCGCTTGGCTATTTCAAGCTTGCGAGTCTCGTTCTCCGACATGACCACCTGGGGTCGCCACTCGGGGAGTTGTCGTTCCATGTCCGCACCGTAGTGCCAAACCCGTTTGGGCCCCGTGAGGACGGCCGCCGCACCCATTTGGATGTCATATGGAAAGTGCCCGGGATTTAGACGCGGAGGCGGTAGCCCACCCCAGGCTCGGTCGCGATGTACCTGGGCCGGACCGGGTCGTCGCCCAGCTTGCGGCGGATCTGAGCGACGACGTAGCGGGTGTTCTGGGCCTCGCCCACCGCGTAGGCCCCCCAGACCTCACGAAGCAGGATGGTGTGAGTCACCAGCTTCCCCGCGTGGAGGGCCAGGTAGCGGAGCAGCTCGTATTCGGTCGGTGTCAGGTGCACCTCGCGCCCGGCGACGGTGACGAGACGGCGACCGAGGTCGATCTCCAGGTCGCCAACGGTGATCACGGCGTCACCGGTCGCTACCGCAGCCTGCCGCCGGACCACCGCCCGGATGCGCGCCAGCAGCTCGT
>CAXMLP010000045.1:0-4040 GCA_964194225.1 uncultured bacterium
GCGCAGCCGGGGAAATGCAGCGACTCACGGAGTCGATGGCCCGCGCGCTGACTGGCGTGATGGGGCGCCAGGCTGTATCGTGCCTCTCGCCCAGCCTCTCCGAGCTGCCCCCGGACAGGTGGAACCCCAACTCCCATGCAGCGCAAGGCCGAAGCATCCCTGGACACCAGCCGTAACCGGAGCGACCGGCCGCTCGGTGCGCCTCCCGAGGGGGTTTCCCTCAACCGCCTGCTCGAGCTGGAGTCCTTCTCCGATGCCCAGTCGGTGGCACTCGGAATCGCGGTGCTGAGGGAGCTGGTGACGCTTGAGAGCGCGGGTCGGAGCCATGGCGACGTGTCGACCCGCACGGTTCGCGTGCTCAGCAATGGCTCGGTCCAGCTGAGCGGCCCGAACCGATCCAGCGCCGGCTCGGAAGGCGAGGATGTGCGGGCGGCCGGGCAGCTGGTCTGTGCTGCGCTCGGCGTGGGAGTCGAGGATTTACCGGAGGCGGCCGGCCAGCCCGAGCGAGCCACCCGGGTTGTCGTCACCGCGCGGGCGATGGCGCAGGGAGCGCTGGGCAGGCGGCCGGCCACAGCCCTGAACCTCTTCCAGCAGGGTGTCGGCAGGCTTGGTCAGCCGCCACAAACAGCCGCCGCGCTGGAGGAGCTGGGTGCGATCGCCCGCAAACTTCAGCACGCCAAGGTCGCCATGCCGGCTCCCGAGGCAGATCAGCGCGTCCCTGAAGAGCCGCTGCCGAAACCGGCGCGAGAGCCGTCCTCTTCACCGGTGGTGGAGCCGCCCCAGCCGCCCGCGGCCGGCCTCGGGATGCCCTCCCCGCCGGCCCGCCTGGCGCCGGCGCCCGCTGGGGTAACCACCTTCCAGGAGCCGGCCGCCACCGGCGCCGGGCTATCGGCAAGCTGGCGGCTGGCGCTACAGCTGATCCTGGTGGCGGCGCTCGTCTTTCTTACCCTTGTGCAGGTCCTCCGCCTCAACGCCGCTCCCGCTCAGCCGTCGGCGCGGGTTCTCACGCCGCCGGTGGCCTCACCGTCGGCCGTCTCCCAACCGGTCCCGACGGTGCGCGCCTCGACGCCGACGGCCCGCCAGCTGCAGCCCCTGCCGGTCTACGCTCCCGCCGCCAGCGGCCGGATCAGCCGGCTGGAGACCGCGCTGCCGGCGCCCTGTGAGCCGGGGAACGACTGCCGGCTGAACCTGACCGTGTTCATGTCGGCCGCTCGGGCCGCGACCCCGATCACCTGGACAGTGAACGTCTTCGACCGCTGCACCGGAATCACCGACACCGTCCCGGGCGGCCGCTTCGTGGCCCCGATCGGCTGGGTGCGGGTCGAGCTGACCAGCCTGGTCCAGCTGTCATCGCGGAAGGGGCCGCTTTCGATCGTCGTCGTCACGTCGAGCCCTGACACCGCGGCCTCCCCCCCGATCGAGGTGGGCCCGCCCGGCTGCTGAACCCGGCGTCAGTTCTCGGGAGGGCCCTGTCCTGCGAGCAGGGTCCGGAGCCGCTCTCGCAGGGAGGCGGTGCCATGCACCGTCGCGTCCCCCGGCGGATCTTCGGAGCCGGCCTCGGGTTGAGGCGGCGTGGTGACCGGCGGCTGGACGCCGGCAGCGGAGGCCGTGATGGAAGGATCGGCGGGGTTAGGCGGGTCACCTTGGCGACCGCGCCGGCGCGTCGCGTAGAGCTCGCCGTCTGCCCGCGCGACGAGCTCGTTGGGACTGTCGTCCTCCTCGAGGACCGCCAGTCCCGTGCTGAAGGTGTGGCCCTCGGTCTGCTGCTCGAAAACCCGCAGGATCTCGAGCATGATCCGGCCGGAGTCCTCCCGGTTGGTCTGGGGCAGGATGCAGACGAATTCGTCTCCCGCCCAGCGGATGACAACGTCGTAGGTGCGAAGGCGGCTGTGGGCAGCTTCGACGAAGGCGCGCAACAGCCAGTCGCCATGGGCGTGCCCGCGGCTGTCATTGGCCACCTTGAGCGAATCAAGGTCCACGAAGGCGACCACCAGCAGGCCACCGGCCAGCCGTCGGGCTCGGCGGACCTCACGCTCGAGCACGGCTTCGCCGGCGCGGCGGCTGACCGCGCCGGTCATCTCGTCGACGGCGATGCTCGCCTTCGCCTCGCTGACCTCGCGCTTGGCAGCCGTCAGACGGGACAGGAGGGACGCGCCCGCGATCGGGCTCAGGCCGCCCATCATCCGGGGATGAAGGTTGAGATCCTCGGCGATCAGCTCACGAAGTGTCCTCGCCAGCACCTCTCGCCGTTCGCTGACCGGCTCCTGGACGGGATCCTTGCCGGCGCTCTCGAGCTGGGTCGTCAGCTGCCAAACCTGGATCCGCATCTCGATGAGGTGGAGCAGGGTCAGCGCGGCCAGCTCGGGAGGCAATGCGCTGAGCATTCGGGGAGGGATGGCGAGCCGTTCGGCCAGCCCATCGCGCACCGCCCGCCCCACGACCTCGCGGCGGTCGCGGACGGTGGCGGGGTCAAGCTCCTCGGCCGGGCTGCGATCCTCGGTGAGCCGCTGGCGGCGGCTCTGCCGCAGACGCATGAGGGTGTGCGCCGCGGCGACGCCGCTGAAGTGGGCGAGCTTGGCCGGCCCGATGCCGAGCTGGAGCGCCAGCTCGTCGCGCAGCGCCCGGGTCAGGACATCCCGCCGCGGCGGCTCATGCGGGTCCCACCAGAGGACATGGCTCTCGACCGGAGCCGGCAGCAGTTCGCCTTTGTGGGTTGACTCGGTGAGCTGGTGAAGGACCGCCGCCACCGCCTCCGGATCGGGCCGCCCCAGCACCTCGGGCTCCAGCTGCAGCTTTTCGGCCAGCGCCGCGACGAGTGCCTGTGAGATCACGTCCTGGTTGGCTGCGGGCAGCCCGAGATCGCCCCCCTGGGCCTCCCGATGATCGCCGTGATCCGGCACTTGATCAGATTCCATAAATGTCGCGGGTTCCCCATTCCACGCGGACGCGTCCAGATCCCCCAAATGCAACTGTAGCCAGAACTGAGACGCCAATCCGGCCGCGGAGCAGACGTCATCGAATTGTTGGCGGCCGACACGGTCAGTGGCGTTCGCGGGCGCGGTGGTACCTTGGTTGTGACCCACGATATATGGGGTTGCAGGTGCCCATACAGCCCCATATAGTACGGGTTCATGCTCGCACAGCAGCAGCCCCTTCCCAGCGATGGGATTGGCTCGCCGGCGCCGCCCCCACCAGCCGAGGCCACAGCCTGCGCCCCGCGCACTCGCCTCGTCCACCGGCTCGGTGAGAGCCGCCGGGGTGTCACCTGGTCGGGCCGTCTCGAGGATGGCTCCGCGGTGGCGGCCAAGCAGCTCAATCCGGCGGTCACCGCCCCCGATCTCAGCGACCTCGCCCGGGTGGCCAACGTCGATCGCAGCCACCTGGTGCCGGTGCGCAGCGTGGTCAGCGAGAGAGGCGAGCAATGGGTCGTTTCCGAGTTGGCCGACGGCCTTCCGCTCCGCGATCTTCTCAAACGAGCCCGGCCGGCGACCATATGCGCGGTTGCCATTGCGATGGACCTCCTCGACGGGCTCGCTGAGCTTCACCGCGCGGGTCTGTGGCACGGCGCAGTGCATGACGGCAACGTCCATGTCGGCGCGGACGGGACCGTCCGGCTCAGCGACTACGGCCTTTCGGTGCGCGGCTCCGCCAACGAGGCCTCGCTCCGGGTGGCCGATGTCAGCGGCGTCGGGGTCCTGCTCTGCTCCCTGCTTCGGATCACCCCGGAGGCGCAGACCGCGCCGGGAGCGGGCCGCAAACCGTCCCAGCGCGCGGTCGCGATGGCGGCCAGCTTGCTCGGCCTCGAGGCCCGGCGGATGGTTCGGGTCGGCCGCAGCCGGCGCGCGGCGGGCTACGAGGCGGTGCAGGCGCGCCTCGCACTGTGGGAGGCCGCCGGCCCGCTGGCCAATCGACGCGTCCATGCCCAGGCCAAGCGCCGGCTGGCCGAGATGGTCGCTGCGGAACCGCTGCCGCGATCCAGTCCCTCGGGCCCATCATCGCTGCGGCCCAGCCGGCGGGTGGGCCAGCCGGCAGCGGCGGGG
>CAXMLP010000046.1:0-2248 GCA_964194225.1 uncultured bacterium
CTCATTTGACCGTTACAGTCCACTAGGCGTACCGGCTAGGTCAGGGTGGTTCCCGCCGGGGCGGCGCGGTCCTCGGCTCGCACTCGAGAGACCCAGGCAAAGCCGATCCGCAGGATCGCCACCGCAAAGCTGATCTTGCCGGCGGCCATCAGCACCACACCGGCCAGCAGCTGGTCGGTGAGCGGGTCCAGCCAGGGCACCAGGCGGGGGACGGCCAGGTAGTGGGCATAGAAGGGGGCGTGCGAGAACATCAGGATCACCGCCACTGTGTCCTGCGGAAAGGTCCCGAAAATCAGGTAGAGGACCGTCATCGCCTCGCCCATCCGGTGGCGGGCGCCGGCCGAGGTCGCGCTGATCACGGGCCACCAGAACAGCACGCCGCCGGCCATGAAGGTCAGGTGCTCGAAGACGTGCACCACCTCCGAGCTCAGCGTCAGGTCATAGAGGACGGGCAGGTGCCAGACGAGCATCACCGTGCCGAAGAGAAGCTGGGCGGGAACCGGCTCGGTCAGGGGCCGCAGCCCCGGCAGCCGCTCGAGAGCGCGCGCCATGGATGACGAGAGCCCGAGCAGAAGGAGGGGCGGCGCGACAAATCCGATCAGCACGTGCTGGACCATGTGGACGCTCTGGAGGGAGTCGTCGCTGATGCGATCGAGGGGGGTTTCCAGCGCCAGCCAGATGATCAGCAGCCCGGCGAAGAAGAAGAGCGAGCGTCCCGCGGTATGGCTCTCGATCCGGTGGCGGGCAAGTAACAGGTAGCCGCCCGCCATGGCGATGAGGCCCAGGTAGACCGTCGGGTCAAACGGCCAGGTCACGTCCAAAACGAGGATTCCTCCGGGCAGGGCGATCGGGCAGTGGTCAAACGCGGCCGGGTGCCGCCCTCACCTCAGCTTTGCGGCGGAGCTCCGGTCTTGCGGCGGCGCGTGACGACGGGGCCGGGGACCGCCGCCAAAATGTCTGGTTCAATGGCTGGTTCAATGGCTGGCTCGGTGACGGGATCGACGCTGCCGGTGAGGTGGTGGCCCGATTGACCATCGACTTCGTGCGCGAGCGCCAGATCCTTCTCGCCGGCCCGGTTCTTCACGTCGCAGTAGACGACATAGGCGAGCAGGGCAAAAACGCCGAGCAGGGCGACCACGAGGGCGATGGTCATCATCAGCGGCGCGGCACTGCTCTCCGGCGGAATCTGCTCAATGACGAACATTTCTTGGAGAAACATTTGCCATCAATTATCGCCCTCCCGAGCCGTTCCTGCCCGGGAGAGGGACCACGCCTCCGCGCTGAGCACCGGTCCGCCGGCCGCCGGGCGGGCTGCCGCTGAGGTTCAAATAAGCTTGATTGATCAACCTCATCGACCTGGGAGTTCTCTTGGCGGTCGTCTTCGCCGCCGGCACCGGCCACCGGCGCGGATTCTGGCTTTCGCTTTTCCAATACCTGGGCCTTGTCGGAGGCGTGGTGCTCGGGGCCGCGCTGGCGCCGCTGGTGGCCGACCTCCTCGGCATCCAGGGCCGGTCGTCGCGCCCTCTGGTTGGCATCATCGTGCTGGTGGCACTCGGCAGCGTCGGGTCCAGCTTGGGCTACTGGTTGGGCGAGCCGGTCCGCATCCGCCTGATCCACAACCGCAACACCGGGGAGACCGACAACATCCTGGGCGCCCTCTTCTCGATCGGGGCGGTGCTGGCGGTCTGCTGGTTCCTCGGCCTCAGCTTCTCGCGCGGCCCGAGCCCGGCGCTGGCCCGGGTGATCCAGCATTCCACTGCGCTGCGCTACCTCGACGGTGTCGCGCCTCGGCCCCCGAGCTTCCTGGCCGGGGTGGAGAGGGTGCTGGCCGGGGTTTCCTTCCCGACCACCTTCTCCGGGCTCGAACCGATCCTGGGCTCGGCGCCTCCCCTGCCCGAGCAGATCGACCTGCCCGGAGTCCAGCGCGCCAGCCGCGAGACGGTCGAGGTGAAGAGCACCGGCGTCGGCTGCAACGGCATCATCACGGGCTCGGGATTTCCGATCCGGGTCGACCAGGTGCTGACCAATGCGCATGTCGTGGCGGGTACCAAAAACAGCACCGTGCTGACGCCCGACGGCCGTCAGCGCCCGGCCGTCGTCGTCCTCTTCGACCCGGACCGGGACGTGGCGATCCTCGCCGTGGCCGGCCTCGGCCTGCCGCCCCTCACCAACGGCGTGGGCACGCGCGGTACCCAGGGGGCGGCGATCGGCTACCCGGGCGGCCAGAGCCTAACGGTGACGGCGGCGG
>CAXMLP010000047.1:0-2965 GCA_964194225.1 uncultured bacterium
TCCGGTTCATGCTCGCCGGCGCCGTGGCCGACGCGGCCGAGGCCATGCAGAGGATGGGCACCGAGGTCTGGACTGAGGAGAAGTACGACGGGGTCCGCTGCCAGCTGCACAGGATCGGCAGCCGCACCGCTTTGTATTCGCGCGATCTCCGGGAGACAACCGCCAGCTTTCCCGAGCTGGCCGAGGCGGCGGCCGACCTCGATCAGGACCTGCTGATCGATGGCGAGGTGCTGGCGCACCGTGGCGGGCGGGTCCTCCGCTTCTTCGAGCTGCAGAGACGGCTCGGGCGCAAGGTCGTCTCGCCCGCCCTGCGCGAGGAGGTGCCGGTGGTCCTGGTCGCCTTCGACCTCCTCTACCTCGACGGCGAGGCCCTGCTCGACCTGCCGCTGCGGGAACGCCGGCGCCGCCTCGAGGCACTGCAGCTCGGGCATCCCTTCCTCCTGGCCCGGTACGAGACCGCGGCGGCCGCGGAGGATCTCGACCGGATCTTCGCCGAGACCAGGGCGCGGGGTAACGAGGGCCTCATGATGAAGAACCCCGAGAGCCTCTACACCCCCGGCCGGCGGGGTCTCAGCTGGCTCAAGCTCAAGCGGCCACTGGCAACGCTGGACTGCGTTGTCACCGCCGTCGAGTGGGGCCACGGAAAGCGCCGCGCAGTTCTCTCTGACTACACATTCGCCGTTCGGGACGAGGGCTCCGAGAAGCTGGTGAACGTCGGCAAAGCGTTCACCGGGCTCACCGATGCCGAGATCGCCAGCATGACCGAGCATTTCCTGGAGACGACCATCCTCGACCGGGGGCGGGTGAGGGTGGTCGAACCGGAGACCGTCGTCGAGGTGGCCTTCGACTCGATCCAGAAATCCGCGCGGCACCGGAGCGGGTTCGCGCTGCGCTTCCCCCGCATCGTCCGGCTGCGCACGGATCGAACCGCCGGCGACTGCGACACCCTCGCCACCGTCCAGGCCCTCTACGACCGCTTCTACGGTGGCGAGTCCGAGACCACCCTGGCCGAGGTCGCGCTGCCGGCGGCGGGCGCCGCGGAGGACGGATGAAGCTGACCTTCATGGGGACGGCGGGGGCTCGTTTCATGGTCGCCAAACAATTCGCGGCATCGGGCGGTATCTACCTCGAGGAGGGCGCCACCCGCCTCGCTCTGGACCCCGGCCCGGGGGCCGTCGTCCAGTACGCCAAGCGGAAGGTGGACGCCGGCCGTCTCAATGCGATCATCCTCAGCCACCGCCACCTGGACCACGCCGGCGACGTCAACGTGATGATCGAGGCGATGACGGAGGGCGGCTTCAGGAAGCGCGGACGCCTCTACTGCCCGTCCGACGCCCTCGACTCCGATCCCGTGGTGCTGAACTACCTGAGAGGGTTCCCCGATGAGATCGTCCGCCTCCAGCCGAACACCTCCTACCAGGTCGGTGAGGTCGAGTTCACAACGACCTCGGCGCACCCGCACGGCGCTGAGACCTACGGCTTCAGGTTCGGTGACCGGCTCGGTTGGGTGACCGACTCCGCCTACTACGAGGGAATCGCGGAGGAGCACCGGGCCGAGGTGATGATCATCCACACCGTCCTGCTGGAACGTCGCGAGCTGCCCCACCTCTGCCTGGAGGACGCGGAGACGATCATCCGCGCCGCTCGGCCGCGGCTGGCGGTGCTGACCCATTTCGGGATGACGATGTGGCGGGGCCACCCCTGGGAGCTGGCCGCCCAGCTCTCCGAGCGGACCGGGGTCGAGGTGAAGGCGGCTCGGGACGGGATGACGCTCGAGGTCTGATCAGGCGCCCCGCGCTGCCTCGCTTACCTGTGGACTGTCGGGTCGGGACAGCGCCAGCCAGATCAGCGCCAGCGAAGCCAGCCAGGCGCCGGGGGCGAGCCAGATCGCCGCGGTCGCCCCCACGTAGGCGGCGGCAACGACGCCCATGCTGCGACTGGCCAGCACCACCCCCGGAAGCACCAGCACCGCGAGGTCGTGGATGTTGACGTGCGGGGTGACCAGGAGCGCGCCGGCGGTGGCGATGGCGAAGTCCCGGCCAATGTCCCCCGGCCGCCAGAGGAGAGCCACGAGGAGCGCGCCCGCAGCACTCAACAGCAACCCGTACTGGACCCAGTCCGGCATCCCCGCCGCCGCGAGGGGGCCGCGGAGGGAAAGCCAGGGGCGGTAGGCCGCGCCCGCCCCGGGAACCACCGCCTGGTCGGTCACCAGGTGCACCCAGGCAACCAGTCCGGAAACGCCGAAGACCGCCAGGCTGACGCCCGCCAGGGCCAGCACGGACACCACCAGGCCGGTCAGGGCCCGACCTGATCGGTGCACCACGGGTAGGGCCACCAGCAGGACGCCCAGCTGGGGTTTGATCAGCACCAAGCCCAGGGCGAGGCCGGCAAGTCCGTCGCGTCCGGCCGTCCAGAGCCGCAGAGCGAGTGCCATCGCCAGGATCACAAACGCGACGGATTGCCCCTGGACGAGGTTGACGGTGAGGGGCAGGAAGCCGGCGGCGACCACGATGACCCAGCGGCGCCGAGCACCGAGCGGAAGCGACCCGGCAATCAGGAACAGCGCGGCGATCGAGGCGGCAATCGTGAGCCCCCCCCAGGCGAGATAGGCCCAGCGAATCGGCAACAGCGCGAGCCAGGCGTGCGCCAGGACCCAGAAGGGCGGGTACAGGTCAGGCAGGAACGGCTGGCCACCCCAGGGCTGGGCGACCGCGATCTGGGTGGCGACCTCCGCCTGGGTGTCGAACACGTGAGCCGGGCCGCGTTCCAGGAGCACCTTGGAGCTGGTGTAGAACGCTATGAAGTCGAGGCCTCCGATACCGCGGGCCGCCGTAAAGAGCCAGAAGAGGGGGCCGAGAACGGCCAGTGAGGCAGAGAAGAGGAGCCAGGCTACGGTCAGTCGCCGCGCCAGCCACGCCCGAATGGCGGGAATCGGCTGCGCTAGGACTTGGCGGCGGCCGCGGCG
>CAXMLP010000048.1:0-6096 GCA_964194225.1 uncultured bacterium
TTACAGTCCACTAGTGGACAGTCCACTGGGCAGTCCGGGTTGGGGGCGGGCTGGGTCTAACCGCCCGCCGGTCGGCCATCACTCCGCTCGGCGGCGGCACCGGCGCCGGCGGTTTCCAGCTGCGGGGTGCCGAGGAGAAAGCGCTCAAACCAGCCGGCGATGCGGTTGAGGCGCTCGATGCGGCGATCCGGCCTGCCGTTCCTCGACAGGTCGTGGGTCTCCTCGGGGAACCTCACCAGCTCGACCACCCGGCCGAGCACCCTGAGGGCCCCAAAAAGCTCTTCGGCCTGGTGGATCGGGCAGCGCAGATCCATCTCGCCGTGGGTGAGGAGCAACGGGGTCCGGATGTTCTCGACGTAGCGGATCGGTGAGCCGTCCCACAGGCTGCGCGGATCCGCCCAATCGAGTCGACCCATCTCCAGGTCATTCCAGAGCGCGATGTCACAGGCTCGGTAGTCACTGGTGAAGTTGCTTATCGAGCGCATCGAGACCGCCGCCCGGAACCGGTCGGTGTGCCCGACGATCCAGTTCGTCATGAAACCTCCGTAGGAGCCGCCGCCCACCCCCATCCGATCGGTGTCGATGAACGAGGTCCGCTCGATCAGCTGGTCGAGCGCCGTCATGAGATCCTCGTAGTCCTTCCCGCCCCAGTCCTGGACACAGGCGCGCTGGAATTCCTCGCCATAGCCGGCGGAGCCGCGGGGGTTGGCATAGAAGACGAGGAAGCCCCGGCCGGCGAGGACCTGGAATTCGTGGAAGAAGCTCCAGCCGTACTCGGCGTGAGGACCGCCGTGCACCTCCATGACCAGCGGCCAGCGCTTTGCCGGGTCGAAGCCGGGGGGTTTGAGAAGCCAACCCTCAATCTTGAGACCGTCAGCGGCGGTGAACTCCATTCGCTCGGGCAGAGCCACGTGGCGCTCCTCGAACCAGGGATTGAGGGTTGTCAGCCGCCGCTCGCCGGCGGCATCGCGGATCCCGACCTCACCCGGGGTGGTGGGGTCCGCGGCGCAGAAGACGAACTTATCGCCTGCGATGTCCCAGTCGAACACCTGGCGGTCGCCGGCGATTTCGGGCCGGAGATCGCCCCCGCCCGCCGCGCAGGACCAGATCTCAGTGCGGCCCGGCAGGGCGACTGGAAAGTTGATCCGGCTGCCGTCCCCGCTCCAGCGGATGTTGAAGCCGTGCCCGCCGCGCATGTCGGATATGCAGCCGTCGCCAACCAGGATGTCGTCGTGCTCGGTGATGCAGCGTGCGTCTCCCCCACTCGACGAGACGGTCCACAGCCGCGTGTAGAGGCCGCCCGCCGTGGGCGGCGTCCCGGCAAAGATGATGCTGTCGGAGACCGGCGACCAGCGGGGCTCGGCCACATACATGCCGCCGGCGATGCGGCGCAACTCACCGCCGCGCGCCGAGACCACGTACAGGTTGTCGTACTGAAGCAGGTCGTTTTCGGGTTCGGCGTTGCCGGCGACAACCAGCTCCGAACCATCGCGTGACCAGTCGAAACCGCCGACATCCCACCGGCCCGCCGTCACCTGGATCGGCTCGCCGCCCTCGGCTGAGACGACGAACAGGTGGGAGCGCCGGCCGTCCAGATAGCCGCGTCCGTCGTGCTTGTAGTCGAGTCCCTGGGCGACCCGAGCGATGGGCGGGCGAGGTGTCGCGTCCGAGCCTCCGGTCGGGGGCCGGCGATCGGCGACCACACCCTCGGGGTGACCGATCACCGTGGCGAGAACCGCGAGCCGCGAGCCGTCGGGAGCCCAAAGGGCAGCGGCTACACCGAATTCGAAAGCCGTCAATTGCCGGGACTCTCCATCCGCGGGGTCGATCACATGGAGCTGGTTGACCGTGCCCTGACGCTTCTGGTAGGCGAGGCGGCGCCCGTCGGGCGACCATTCGGGGGCCGAGTCCTGGGGACCTGCGGTGACGTGGCTGGTCGGGCTGTCCGCGCCGACTGCGCGCACGACCACTTGGCTGCGGTAATCAACGGTCTCCCGATCGGCGCGGCGGACGACGTAGGCCACATGGTCTGCCGCCGGCGTCAGTCGAGCGTGGTCGACCCAGCGGAACCTGTAGATGTCATCTGCGGTGAAAGGGCTCTTCGGCACGGTGCCTGATTTAAGCATTCCCGCCCCTCGGGCGTTTGGCCGGCTGATTTTGCGGGCCGCGTCCGGGGCGCTCATTCCCAACTTCCAGAGCTGGGCCTGGTGGACTTAGACCGAGGAGCCCTGGAGGAGCTGGCTGAAGTCCCCGCGCCAGCCGGCGAGGATCTGGTGCACCGCGATCAGATCGTCCCCATTGATCGGGTCTAGGTCGGAGTGAGCCGAGGCCTCCGGGAGAACCGGTTCGTCGCCCTCCGTGGTGGCGATCCGTTCGGCTTCACGGCACATCTCCGCCGTCAACTCGAACTCGCCGCCGCCCTCGAACGAACAGAAGCGGCAGCGGAAGTGGAGCTGGATGCTGTTGTCGTTACGGAAGTTGGCTTCGATGTCCGCGCGACGGAGAGAATTGGCGCAACCCGGACACTTGCGGCGGCGGACTTCGGAGCGGAGCACGCGCAGGACAACCTGTTCCATCTGAGATCGTCAGCCTAATGGCGACCGTAAACATTCCAAGTACGGTTTGTTAAGGAACGCTGGCGAGTTCAAACCCCGTTCCCCAACGGACTCGCCACTACGCTTGCGCATCATGGCTGACCCCGGGATCCGGCGAGGCTTCGTGGCCGGAGCCGTCGGCGGCATCGCGCTGGTCGCACTCATGTACCTGTTTGACGCGGTGGCGGGATTGCGCCCTCTCCCCCAGCTGCTCCAGCAGCCCCTGCTCAACAGCATGCCGGGACCTCTGTTCGGATTTTTGATCGACAATCTCCAACACGCCGGCAAGGTGGTCGAAGAGGCCGGCTTGATCTTGGCCATGATCGTTGCCCTCGCGCTGGCCGGAGCCGGCTATGCGGCCGCCAGCCGGACGGGCCGGGTTCCCTACCCCGGCCTGGTGACAGGGGCCGTGGGCTGGGCGGTGGTGACCCTGGTTCTCCTGCCGATCAGCGGAGACGGCTGGCTGGGGCTGGCCGAGGGGCCCACGACTCCCCTGCTCTGGGCGATCCTCTTCTCCGTTTACGCGGTCCTGCTGGTCGCCGCCGCGGACCGCTGGCTGGTGCCGCCGGCAGCGGTGGCCGACCCCGGCCGCCGGCGTTTGCTGGGCATGGCTCCCTATGCGATCGGCGGCCTGGCCCTGACAGTGATCGGCTTTCGGCTGGTACCGGGCTGGTACGGAGCCATCTTCAAAGCCCCCGAGGCCGGGCTGACCGGACCGGTACCGGAGCTGACGCCGGTGGCGAACTTCTACGTCGTCTCCAAGAACTTCGCCGACCCGGTCGTCGACCCCTCGGGCTGGACGCTCAATGTCAGGGGGATGGTGGCCAGGCCGCTGCGACTCGACCTGGCGGCCCTGCGCGAGATGGCATCGGTGACCGAGTACGTCACCCTCGAATGCATCAGCAACAACGTCGGCGGCAGCCAGATCAGCACCGCCGAGTTCTCCGGGGTGTCACTGCGTGCGCTGCTCCAGTCAGCCGGAATCGAGCCGGCTGCGTCCCTGCTCGTCTTCAAAGCCCGTGACGGCTACACGGAGACGCTCCCGGTGAGCCTTGTGATGAGCTCACCCGAGATCCTGGTCGCCCACAGCCTGGCCGGCGCCCCACTGCCTTCTCAGCATGGCTTCCCGGCCCGCATCCTGGTGCCCGGGCACTACGGGATGAAGGGGCCGAAATGGCTGGAGGAGATCACCGTCACGACCGGCCGTCGAAACGGTTACTGGGAGAACCAGGGCTGGAACCCGGACGCGGTGGTGAAGACGATGGCCCGGATCGACACGCCGGCGGAGGGACAGCTGCTGCGAAGCGGGGGCTCAGTCAGCGTGGCCGGCGTCGCGTACGCCGGCAAGCGGGGCATCTCAGCGGTTGAACTGAGCTGGGACGGCGGGCGTTCGTGGCTCGCGGCGGCCGTTCAGCCCGCGCTCTCATCTCTCACCTGGCAGCTCTGGCGGGCGACCTGGACGCCCTCCGCTGAGGGGCCCTTCACGCTGCAGGCTCGGGCCAGGGATGGCGCCGGCGACCTCCAATCGTCCCGCATGGCCCCCAGCTTCCCGGAGGGATCAAGCGGTTACCACCGGGTCAACGTGAGCGTCAGCCGAATCTAGCAGGAGAACGACCCGGCTAAAAGGAGAGCTACTTCATGCTCCAGCCGGCCTTGATGGTGTCCCAGAGCATCCTCGGACCGCCTTCGCGAGCGAACATCCCCATGATCTTGTTCTGCTTGGCCCATTTCGAGGTCCCATCCACCCGGAAGAACTCGTCAAGGGCGCGATCCAGCAGTTGTGGGTATTTCCCGAGCATGTTCGGGTTGCGCTCGAGGAGCGGCACCGCCGAGTTGTATTTCCTCATGTCGCTGGCGATCCACGAAGCATCGATCCTGCCCTTGTAACGGGACAGCGTGCGCTCCGAGAAATCGCCCAACTCCTTGGCCTGGATGACCGTCTCGCCGGCCATCCGGCCGCTTGCCATGGCGAGGTTGGAACCCTCGCGATGGACCGGGTTGGCCATCATTGCCGCGTCACCGCAGACCAGGAACCCATTACCGAAGAGACGAGGCATCGATTTGTAGCCGGCCTCCGGGATCATCTTGGCGACGTACTCCACAGTTTCCGCCCCCTTGAGCAGCGGCCGGATGGCGGGGTGGTTCTTGAAGTGCTCCAGCAGGGCGTTGGGGCTGAAGATGCCATGGTCAACCCGGCCCACATCCCGGGAGCTCACGACCCCTCCGTTGTAGTCGCTGACCAGGACACCGCCACCCACCGAGAGGGTGTCCTTGTTGGTGTAGATGAACATGAAGCCGGCCCGGCCCATGGTCGAATCGCCGAAGCATTCGACCGCCGCCCCCTCACCGGGTTCGCAGTTGAATCGACCCTCGATCAGCTCCGGGTCCAGGGCCATGATCTCCTTCACGGCGATGGCCGCCTGGTTGGCCCGCATCGGCTTTTTGAAACCCGCCTTCTCGAGCAGCCGCTTGCCAAGCCCGATCCCCTCGCAGACGATGACCACATCGGCGAAGAGGTCGCCCTCCCGCCCGGTGGCAACGCCGACCACCCTGCCGTCTCGCACGATCAGGTTCTCGACGACGGTTTCATTGATGACGAACGCGCCCGCCTCCTCCGCCTTGGCCGCGAACCAGGGGTCGAAGCGGGCCCGGAGCACCGAGAAGGAGTTGGGATGCTCGCGGTGACGCAGATTCTTGTGCGCGAGCAGGCGCATCGCGGAGTCCTTGGTCATGAACCAACGCTGCTCCTCGATCATCGGTCGCTCGACCGGGGCCTCCGCCCAGGCCGCGCCGACCACCTCCTCGAGGTTGTGGCGATAGAGGATGCCGCCCATCACATTCTTGGTGCCTGGCTTCTCGCCCTTCTCCAGCACCACGACCTGGAGGCCGGCCTTGGCCATGGTGATGGCGGCCGCGATTCCCGCAGGTCCCGCACCGACGACGATGGCATCAAACTTCTCGTCCTGCATCAATTGAGAATCGTATTGGAACCAGGCCCTCCCCGGCGCCGGCCGGCCGAGAGGGGGAGCGGGTGCGTCTGATCGGCCTGACCGGGGGGATCGGCTCCGGGAAGAGCACCGTCAGCGGCTTCCTGCGAGAGCTGGGAGCTACGGTCGTGGACGCCGACGAGGGCGCGCGTGCCGTCGTCGAGCCTGACACTCCCGGCTTCGCGCGAATCCGGGAGTCCTTCGGCGCCGTCGTGATCAGGGACGGGCGCCTCGACCGCCGCCGGTTGGCGACCATGGTTTTCGGCGACCGCCAGGCGCTCAGCCGGCTCAACGCGATCATCCATCCACTGGTCAGGGAGTGGACTGCCGAACGCCTCGCGGAGGCGGCCGCGGCCGGCATCGAGATCGTGGTCCAGGATATCCCACTGCTCTTCGAGAACCACCTTCAGGGCCTTTTCGAAAGCACGATCCTGGTCTATGCGCCGGCGGCCACTCAGCTTGACCGCCTGATCGCTCGAGGCATGGACCCCGCCGATGCCCGGGCTCGAATCGCC
>CAXMLP010000049.1:0-6209 GCA_964194225.1 uncultured bacterium
CTCATTTGACCGTTACAGTCCACTAGGACCAGTGCATCTAGAACCAGTGGAAGATGCGGTTGAGGCCGGCCACCACCGCCACCAGCGCCAATGCCAGGAGCACCACCGACGTCAGGCCGAGCAGGACCGCCACCCCGGCCATTCCATCGTCGACGGGCTCGAGGGGCGGTCGAAAACCCTTCATCTGGACCGGAGCGAATTGGAGATTGTCGAGACGGTTCCGGCGCGCCCGCTCCTCGAGCTCCCTGACGACCTCCTGGCCGCCACCGGGGAGGGGCTGCCCCTGGATGTTCCTGACCGCGTCCCGCAGGTTGTCCCGGGTGTGGCCGAGCTCGATCATCACCAGGTCGAGGGTCTTCGCGGTGGCCTCGTTCGGGTGCTCCCGGCGCAGGTCGGCGATCAGGTCGTAGAGGGTCATCCTGGGAGTACAAGATTACAATCAAGGTCGCATGAGCATCGAAACGAAGCCCTCCGCCGGCCTGGCCAACAAGTCCGAGCATCCCAACAGCTGGGTCTACTACAACGGCGAGATTCGGCGTTACCACGATGCCCGCCTCGGGCTGATGACGCATGCGCTCCACTACGGGACGGGCTGTTTCGAGGGAATCCGGGCGTATTGGAACAGTCAGCGCGAGCAGCTTTTCCTGCTCGAGCCACGGGCTCATTTCGACCGGCTCCGGCGCTCCGGAAACATCATGCGGATGACGCTCCCGGGAACAACCGAGGACCTCATCAACATCACGCTCGACCTGCTCCGCCGCAACGAGTACCACGCCGACACCTACATCCGGCCGCTTCTCTTCAAGTCGAGCGAGGTGATCGGAGTCAGGCTGGCCGGAATCGAGGAGAGCTTCCTCATCTACACCGCGCCGATGGGGAACTACGTCGAGGTCGACGCCGGGATCCGCTGCATGGTCTCGAGCTGGCGGCGGGTGTCGGACCAATCGCTGCCGGCCCGCGGCAAGATCACCGGCTCCTATGCGAACTCGGCCCTCGCCAAGGCGGAGGCGGAGGACAACGGTTATGACGAGGCGATCGTTTTGACCACCGACGGCCACGTCTCCGAGGGCAGCGCCGAGAACATCTTCATGTACAAGGACGGGGTCTTCGTGACGCCACCGGTGACCGATGACATCCTCGAGGGCGTCACCCGGCGGATCCTGATGAACATCATCCGCGACGAGCTCGGCAAGCAGGTTGTCGAGCGCTCGATCGACCGGACCGAGCTCTACACCTGTGAGGAGCTGTTCATGTGCGGTACCGGCGCCCAGGTTTCGCCCGTCATCTCGGTCGACAAGCGTCCGGTCGGTGAGGGCAAGGTCGGCGAGTTCACCGGAGAGCTGCAGAGCATCTACTTCGGCGCTGTCCGGGGCGACAATCCCAAGTACGCGGACTGGTCGCTGCCCGTCTACCAACGCTGAGGTTCGTAGCCGCCCCCAACCCCTTCAAGGGGAGTCTGGGCGCCCCCCAGGCGGCTGCCGCGATCGCCCGCGGAATCCGCTCCGTGCTCCCGCAAGCCGAAGTTGACGAGATACCGGTGGCGGATGGGGGTGAGGGGACTGTCGAAGCGCTGGTCGCGGCGGGGCACGGCAGTCTGGTCGAGGTGGAGGTGGCAGGGCCTCTCGGGGACCCGGTCCGCGCCCGGTTTGGACTCATCGATGAGCGCCGGACCGCGGTGGTTGAGCTGGCCTCGGCGAGCGGGCTGACGCTCCTGGCGAGCGAACGGCGCGATCCCCGGATCGCTTCCACGTACGGTTTCGGCCAGCTTCTCGAGGCCGCCCGGCGTTGCGGTGTTAACCGAATCATCGCCGGGATCGGGGGTTCGGCCACCAATGATGGCGGCGCTGGAATGGCACAGGCGCTCGGTTTCCGACTCCTCGACGCGGCCGGGGAGGAGATCGGTCGCGGTGGCGCCGAGCTGGCCCGGCTGGCAACCATCGTTGGATCTGGAGTCGACAGTTCATGGCGCAACGTTGCGATCGAGGTCGCTGTGGACGTGACCAACCCCCTCTGCGGGCCAGAGGGGGCGACTCGCGTCTACGGCCCGCAGAAGGGCGCCCACAGCGAGGCGGTTTTGAATGAGCTCGATGCGGCCCTCGGCAATTTCGCCCGGGTTGTGGCGCAGGACCTGGATCTGAACGTCGCGGCCCTCCCCGGTTCGGGAGCGGCGGGCGGCGCCGGCGCCGGCCTGGTTGCGTTTCTGGGCGCCCGTTTGACGCGCGGCGCCCCCCTTGTGGTTGAGGCGTCCGGGCTGCCCCGGGCACTGGTCGGGGCGCGTGCGGTATTCACCGGTGAGGGTCGGGTTGATCGGCAGACTGCCTACGGCAAGGGGCCCGCCGAGGTGATGCACCAGGCTCGCGCGGCGGGCGTGCCGGCGGTGCTGATCGCCGGTAGCCTGGGCGACGGTTGGGATACCCTCGGCTTCCGCGTGTATCAACTTGGCTCTGGCTCCGACCCTCTCGAGTACCTCCTGGCGAATGCCGCCGAGCTGGTGGCCGACGCTGCCGCCCGGGCTGTGCGAGACCTTCTGGATTGACCGAACAGGCCAGCCCACAGACCAGCGAGGCGCTCGAGCCGACCGATGTCGAACTCGTCGCCGCCTATCGGGCGGGGGACATCGGCGCCTTCGAAGAACTGCATCGCCGCTACGTCGGTGCGATCTACCGGCTGGTCCATCGCACCCTCGGCGATGCGCTCCTGGCGGAGGACATCGCCCAGGAGACCTTCATCCGATCCCTCCGCACGATGGACCGCGTTGACGAGTCATTCAACTTCGGTGGCTGGATTCACACCGTCGCGCAGAACCTCTGCCGTGACGAGCTGCGCCGGCGCCGGCGCGATCCCCGGGTCGAGGAGAAGCAGCCCGCAGATCGAGAGATCCTCTACGAAATCCCGGCCCCCGCCCAGCGCTTCGACCCCGTCGTCCAGGCGGAGGCGAGGGAGATGCGCCGGCAGATCTACCGGATCGCCCAGAGACTGCCTGAGAAGTACCGGCTGGTGCTGACCCTGCGAGAGCTGCAGGGGTTCAGCTATCGCCGGATCGCCAGCGCCATGGACATCTCCGAGAGCGCTGTCGAGACCCTTGTCTACCGCGCCCGGCTCCGCTTCAAGGAGGAGTTCGTCAACGAACAGGGCGGGTTGGCGATGAATTGCCGCGAGGTTCAGGGGATGCTCAAGCCCTACCTGGCCGGCAAGCTTCGAAAGGCGCAGGCCGATTCGGTGCGCGAGCACCTTGCCGGCTGCGTCGTCTGCTCCCGTAAGCTGCCCAAGCGCAAGCCGGTCGCCGCCCGGCCGTTAGCCGAGGAGGAATCACTGGATGGTTAAGGTCCGCTTCTTTGACGACGAGACGCTCGAGGGCGAGGCGCAGGGCCTTGATCTCGACGAACCCGACTTCATCCTCCAGATCGATGACCCCAGCGGCTTTGAGAATTCCGAGGTGGCCTGGATTCCGCTCTCAGCGGTGAAGATGGTCGAGCTGCCGATGGCTGAGGCCCCCGTCGAGGCGCAGAACGAGAGCCAGAGTCGCAAGTTCGCGATCCGCTTCCTCGATGGCGAGGTGCTTCGCGGGCACACGGCGGGCGAGATCAAGCGCCATCGTTACGGCCTGGCGCTGAATCTCAACCCCGAGGTGAGCGGGCCGATCCGCCGGCTGGCTGTCCCTTTCTCGGCGATCAAGGCTCTTTTCTATATCAGGGAATTCGACGGCCGCATCGAGGAGGAGCAGGGCCTGCCCTCCGACTCCTATGTCGCGCGCCGCACCATGGCGCCGCTTCTCGACGTGCTCGAGGAGATGGATGCCCTCTCCCGATTGCATCGCAGCGGGGTGCTCAACGACGAGGAGTACCAGGCCAAGCGGGCCCAGCTGCTGGAGGTTCTCTAAGCCGGGAGCCACCAGTCGGCGGCGTTCCAGGTGTCGAGGTTATCCCCGCCGTCAGGCACGAAATTGTGCAGCCGCGTGGTGCGCTGGACGACGGCCGGCCAATCCAGCAAGGGGATTGTGCAGCCGTAGCGGAGCCAGGCCGTGGCACCGTCAAGGTACGCCTGGCGGCGAGCTCGGTAGTTCATCGTCGCCGCACCCGCGGCAAAGGCCTGGTCGATCACCGGGTCCGCGCAGCGGTTCCAGTTCTGTCCTCCCGGCGAGCCGGCCGAGGGGATCTGGCTGCTGATCCCGAAAGGAGCCCAGGCGGAGGGGTCAGGCTGCCAGGTATTCGAGTAGAGGCTCATATCGAAGGCCCCGGTGGCATTGACCCCGTGATCGAGGAAGGAGGCGAAGAAGCGGGCTCGGGGCCGGCAATCGGAGCCGACTGCAAAACCCGCCGCGGCCAGCTGCCTGACCAGCTCCTGTTGCTCGTAGGCGCGGATCGCGCTTCCGCAGGGTATGAGCAGGGTGAACTCGAGCCGGCGGCCGGCCTTCACGCGGACGCCTCCAGCCCCCAGCTTCCAGCCGTCCTCATCCAGCAGCTGGCCGGCGGCGGCAAGATCAGGCCGGGGCAGCGCATCCGATTGCCGGTAGGCCCGCATCGCGTCGGGGAAGAGGCTGCGAGCCACGACCGCCGTCTCGCGGAAAACCGCCTTGCTCAGCACCTGGCGATCCAGCGCCAGCCGAAGGGCGTCCAGCACCGGCTGGTCGTTCACCCAGGGAGGCGCCCGTTTTGTCTCGGTGTTGATCCCGTGGTTGGGATTGAGGAACTCCCCCTGCAGGCTGGCTGAGATCACGGTTTCCGACGCCGGCGTCGTCCGGAGCTCGACCGCATCCTCCGGCGAGAGGTGAAAGCCAAGGTCGCTCTCGCCCGCCTTCAGCCCCGCCAGGAGAGACGCGCGACTGTTGTAGAAGCGGTAGATGACGGCGTCGAGCCGGGGGGAATGGTCGAATTTGACCCGGCTGGCGCCGTAGATGCCGGGCGCGGACCGGCCGTCGGTGTAGCGCGGATTGGCCTGCAGGTCGATCACATCGGACGCCACGCTCGCCTTGAAGGCGAAGGGACCCGAGCTCGCTTCGGGGTGCCTGAAAAAGGGCGTTCCCGGCCACTGCGTGACCGGGATGTCGGCGAGCCGGTGCCGGGGCACGACGCGGGTTCGTGGGCCGAGCAGCTCGAGCGCCGGGTACAGCCCGCTGGTCAGCTCAGCGGTCAGGTTGCAGGAGCCTGCTGGTCGCGGCCCGAAGCGCCAGAGGAGCTCGGTCGGCGACTTTTTCTCCTGCGCCACGATGTGGTCGAAACCCGATGTATCACGCGCGCCCGACCCGTCTGCGCAGATTGCGTCCACGGTGAACATCACGTCGTCGACGGTGAGCGGCTGGCCGTCTGACCAGCGCAGGCCGGGGACCAGCTTGATGAGCACGGTCATCGATCGGCCGTCGGCGGCCACGCGAACGTCGCGGTTTTCGATGGTCGGGACCTCCCGCACGAGATCCGGGTAAGTGAGCAGGTCGGGGTCGTGGCCCCACAGCGGTGCGAAGAGAAGGCTGCTCACCCGCAGAGCGCTGGCGGTCGTGGCATGGATGGGATCGAGGTTGCCGGGGGCCTCAAAATCGGCCATCACGAGCGTGCCGCCCTGGTGTTCGGGCGCCTGCGGCTGGTAGCGAGGGGTTGGCGGTGGCGCCGCGGCGGGGGCCCGGGCCGGGCTGACCTCGCACGCGATGAGGACGCCCGCCAGCAGGGTCGCGCTCAAATATTTGTGTCGCACCGGGGGTGAGGTTAGTACTACCGGGGTAAGATTTCGTTGCAATGACCGAAAGCAATGGCAGCGGCGTCCCCGGCGGGACCTCCCGCGCGACCTTCAAGGTGAAGTCCGGGCTGGCCGAGATGCTCAAGGGCGGAGTGATCATGGACGTCGTCACCCCCGAGCACGCGGTGCTCGCGCAGGAGGCGGGTGCCTGCGCGGTCATGGCGCTCGAGCGCGTGCCGGCCGACATCCGGCGCGAGGGTGGTGTCGCTCGGATGAGCGACCCCCAGCTCATCAAGTCGATCCAGGCCGCGGTGACGATCCCGGTCATGGCCAAATGCCGGATCGGCCACTTCGTCGAGGCGCGGGTGCTGGAGCACCTCGGCATCGACTACATCGACGAGTCAGAGGTGCTGACGCCCGCCGATGAGGAGAACCACATCGACAAGCACGGGTTCAAAGTGCCCTTCGTCTGTGGCTGCCGCGACCTCGGTGAGGCCCTTCGCCGCATCGCCGAAGGGGCCGCGATGATCCGCACCAAGGGC
>CAXMLP010000050.1:0-3879 GCA_964194225.1 uncultured bacterium
CTCTTCCTGCTCTGCGCCCTCCTCTACCCGGTCCGCCCCCGCAAGGAGGTTTAACCCATACCCCGTACCGGTATAATGGCGGAGTGACCGACCCTGCTCGACCGGGATATGCGAAAGACAAGGCCAAGGTGCTTGTCAGCCTGCGCCGGATCGAGGGCCAGGTCAGAGGCATCAGCCGGATGGTCGAGGAGGACCGCTACTGCATCGACGTGCTGACCCAGGTGGCGGCTGTGAAGGCCGCCCTGGAACGCGTCTCCCTCACCCTGCTCGAGGACCACGTGGAGCACTGCGTGACGGACGCGATCGAATCGGGGGATGGCAGCGCGAAGGTCAGGGAGCTGTTGGCTGCCGTCGAGCGCCTGGTGCGCGCATGAGCCGCGTGCCAAGCGACTCCCCGTTCCGTGTTGTTCCCAAGCCGGCTGCGTGCGACCCGACCTTGCCCGACGAGGGGCTGCCTGGCTGCGACACCGGGCCGGCCGGACGGCTCTCATTCGTGGTCGGGGAGATCGTGGAGATCATCCGGAATTTCATCGCCAGAGGGGGGCACCGATGATGGAAGTAATTACGCCGATCTGGATGAGCCTCCAGATGGCCTTCTTCATGTTCTGGGAGACGCTCTGGCCGCTGATCCTCGGCTTCGGCCTGTCTGGGGCCGTGCAGGCCTTCGTTTCCCGCGAGCAGATGCAGCGCGCCCTGGGTGATGCCGGCGTGCGCAGCATTGCCCGCGCGACTCTCTTTGGAACCATCTCCTCCTCCTGCTCCTACGCCGCCTCGGCGATGGCAAAGTCGCTCTTCCAGAAGGGCGCCGACTTCACATCGGCGATGGTGTTCATGCTCGCCTCGACCAACCTTGTCCTTGAGCTTGGTCTCGTCCTCTGGATCCTGATCGGCTGGCAGTTCGCCCTCGCCGAATACGTCGGCGGCATCGTGATGATCAGTCTCCTGGCCCTGGTGGCGCGCTTTTTCTTCAAGCCGCGCCTGGTCGAAGCGGCACGTGCGCGGCTCAACAGCCAGGCCGCAATGGTCACCGGCCACGAGAGCCACGGCAGCGCGGATGGCGAAACCACGCTGCCATTGCGTCAGCGCCTGCGGTCGGCGGCCGGCTGGGCGGACGCCGCCAGCTACACGATGGCCGACCTGACGATGCTTCGCAAGGAGATCGTGATCGGCTACCTTGTGGCCGGCTTCCTTGCCGTGCTGGTTCCGACCTCGGTCTGGAACCTTGTCTTCTTCCAGGGACACGGCATCTGGACAACCCTGGAGAACGTGATCGTCGGCCCGATCATCGCCATCATCAGCTTTGTCTGCTCGATCGGCAATGTGCCGCTGGCCGCGGCGCTCTGGCACGGCGGCATCTCCTTCGGCGGCGTCGTGAGCTTCATTTTCGCCGACCTGATCACGATGCCCCTGATCCTCATCTACCGCAAGCTGTACGGCTGGGCGCTGACGTGGCGGCTGGTGGTCGCCTTCTGGATCGTGATGTCGTCAGCCGGGCTGGTGACAGAGCTCCTTTTCAGCGGCCTCCACCTGGTCCCGAGCGTCCGCCCGGCGCAGATCGTCCCAGTCGGGTTCCAGTGGAACTACACATCCGTTCTGAACATCATCTTCCTTGCTGTTTTCGCTGTCCTTTACTGGCTTTACCGCAACCGCGCTCGGTTTGGGAGTGGCGCTCAATACGCGATCGACCCGATCTGCGGCATGCAGGTTCACAAGAGCCTGGCCCCGGCCCGGACGGACTTCGAAGGTGAGCCGGTCTACTTCTGCTCGGACCACTGCCGGGAGCGATTCGAGAAGGACCCGAAACGTTTCAGTAAGGCAACCGCCCTCGCCCAGGGTTTGCCCGCGTCCGGCCACGAGGTCCATGCCGAAGCCGCAACCGCCCTCGATCCGGTCTGCGGGATGACGGTGGACAAGGCTGGGGCGGCCGCAACCCGCGAGCACGGCGGCCAGACCTACTACTTCTGTATGGACGGTTGCGCGGAGGCCTTCGCGGCCGACCCTCAGAAATACCTGGTGACACCCAGGTCCGGTCAGCGATAGGCCTTCTGCGAAGACAGCCGAAGCAGGATGAAGCTCACAGCGTAGAGCCCCAGCACCAGGGCGGTGAGGTAGTGGTAGCCGAGGACGATGCTGCTGTACTCAAGCACCCCCCCGAAGAGGGCGCCGAGCAGGTTGACTCCGAAAGCCGTGGTTGATGAGGCGGACTCTCGCAGACGTCCAGCGAAGATCAGGTTGGCGATCAGAACCGGGCTGAACGACAGGGCGATCGCCGCCACCAATCGCTCGACAAGAGGCAGACCGAGAAGGGCATCGGTTGGGACCGCGAAGGAAACCAGCAGGCTCAAGGTCAGCAGAAGATAGAGAACCCAGCTGGGCAATCTGAAGTTGCGCCTTGAGATCTCGACGGCGAGCAGAACCATGAGCAGGATTCCGGCGAAGACCAGGCTGTTGACGACCCATGTCGTGCCAAAAAGCAGAGCGAAGGCGACAACGTTCTTGGTCTCCACGAGCAGAAACGCGGCGCCCAGAAACCCGAGATCCAGGTAGCTGGTCCACCCCCGCAACCCGCGACCGACGAGGCCGATGGCGAGAAAGGAGATCAGGAGGATGCCGGCCAGGCTCCACAGGTAGAAGTTCGGAATCGCAAGGTCGCGGACATAGAGGAAGGGCCGGTCATCGTGGACTGGCGGGGCAACGCCGGCGGGCTTGACCCACCGAGTGCAATCAAGCGCCTGGGGATCCCTCGACTCGGTCAGGAAGGCGACCCCGGCGCCGTTGTCACCGACCACGGTGTTGACACAGGGAGCCTGCCCATAGGTCGTGGCCAGAGTTTGGGCGAGGCGATCTGCCAGCCACGGCTGACGATAGTAGTTGTACTCGGCGAATACCCCGTCAGGGGCGAGGTGAGCTCGAAACGACTGTGCCGCCTCCGCGGTGAACAGGTAACTCTCGAGGCGCAGCGCGGACTGCCCGGAGACCAGGGTCAGCGAATCCGGCAGGGCGAGCAGGATGAGGTTGTACTTCTCGCTCGACTGCTCCAGGAAAGCCCTCCCGTCATTAATGTGAACGTGGACCCTCGGGTCCTTATACGGCGCATCTCCGTTCAGTTTTTTGCCCAGCGCATAGAGGACTGGATCGATCTCGACGGCATCTAGGCTCGTCGCCCCCTGGTCGAGGGCGATGGCGACGTCGGTCCCGGTGCCGGCGCCGATGATCAGAACGCGTCCGGGGGGGCGGTGAATGGTCTGGTAGGGACTGAGATAGAAGGCCAGGGAGTTACGCGAATCCTTGATCAGCTCCACCGACCGAATTGCCTGATGAGGGACTCCGTTGGCGGCGAAGTGGTACTGGGTGCCCTCGCTGAACCGCGTCGGCGCTGAGATCCATTGGATTTTGTAATAGGGGCTCCACAGCGTCAGCGGGGCGACCGATTCCACCGCGAGGGTTACCAGAAGGATCGTCTGGCCAAGGGTCATCACCCGGGGCAATCGGGGCAGGCTGAGCGCGACAGAGGCGGCGACCACGATGACCGCCCAGACGATCGGGGGCAGCTGGAGGAAGGAGATGGCGGTGAACACTCCGATTCCAATCAGGCTGCCCAGAATGTCGAAGCGGTAGGCCTCGAGCGCGCTGAGCGCCCCGAAGGCCTTCCCCACCGTCTGCCCGACGAACATCATGATTGCCGCCACCGCGGTGAAGAGGAGGGGCAGCATCACCCAGGCGGGCGGCCCGCCAAGAGTCTGCCCGCCAAAGTAGATCAGGGAATTTTCGGAAGGCCGCGGAACTTCGATCGGAAAGGCGAGAACGACAAAAACCAGGACGCCGAGGAGGAGGGCCGCCCATTTCAGCAGGTCTGCCCTGAAGCGTGCGGCGAGGAAT
>CAXMLP010000051.1:0-1563 GCA_964194225.1 uncultured bacterium
GAGAAGTTCGACTACCGGCGCGGCTACAAGTTCTCAACCTACGCGACGTGGTGGATCCGGCAGGCGATCACTCGCGGTATCGCGGACAAGTCGCGGACGATCCGCGTGCCGGTCCACGTGGTCGACAACCTCAACAAACTGAGCCGCTCCACGGCTCGTCTCAACCAGGCGCTCGGCCGCAAGCCGACCGAGGTCGAGGTGGCCGCTGAGATGGGCATCTCTGTCGAGATGGTCAATGCGTTCACCCGGGCGGCCCAGCAGCCGGTGTCGCTCGAGACCCCCATCGGTGACGATGAGGAGAACGAGCTCGGGCAGCTGATCGCCGACCCCGATGCGATTGTGCCCGGCGACGAGGCTGCCCGCTCGCTGATGCGAGATGATCTCGATGAGCTGCTCGCCGAGCTGCGTCCGCGCGAGCGGCGGATCATCCAGCTCCGCTTCGGCCTCTCCGACGGCCACCAGCGCACGCTGGAGGAGATCGGCAAGCGGCTCGGTATCTCGCGTGAGCGGGTGCGCGAGGTGGAACGCTCCGCGCTCATCCGGCTCCGCCGCGGGCAGCGGGCCGACCGGCTCCGCGCCTATCTGGACTGACCAGGCCCGGCTCCATCGTCGCCGACAGCCCGGCCAGCACGTCCCATGACTGAACCACGGATCCTCGTCGCCGGCTGCGGCGCGATCGGAGGCATAACCGCGGCTTACCTACGCCGGGCCGGCGCGGACGTCACCGCCGTTGACGGCTGGTTCCGCAACGTGCTCGCCATCCGGTCGGAGGGCCTCCACGTGAGCAGTCCAGAGGGAGACTTCAACGCCAGCCTTCCGATCCACCACCTGGACGAGGTCGCTGCTCTGGGAACTTTCGAGGTTGCCGTACTGGCGGTCAAGTCCTACGACACCGAGTGGATGACTCGACTGGTGCTCCCCTACCTTTCGTCCGGCGGTTACCTGGTCTCGGCCCAGAACGGGATCAACGAGGACCTGATCGCCTCCATCGCGGGTCCCGAGCGCACGCTGGGGGCGGTGGTGCACATGAATGGCGGGCTCTTCGAGGCGGGCAGCGTCACCCGCTACAGCGACCCCCGCTGGGATACCTTCTCGGTGGGTGAGCTCGATGGTCGGGAGTCGGCCCGGGCATCGATGGTGGCAGAGATCCTGGGGGCCGTCGGGGCCTCAGAAATCACCCGCAACATCCGGGGCGAGCTCTGGGCCAAGCTCGGGGTGAACACCATGACCAATGGCCTCGCCGGGATCAGCGGATTACGCAGCCCGGACCTGTGGATGGACCCCGAGGTGGCGCCGTTCGTGATCAGGCTCGCCGCCGAGACCGCCGCTGTCGCGACCGCCGCCGGCGTGACCATGGAGCCGATCCGGCCGACCGGCGCCCCCGCCCCGCTCGACCCCGAGCTGCTGGCCCGCAGTGCGCGCGGCGACAGGGCCGCCATGGCCGAAGCGGTCGGCCTTCTTGCCGCTGTCGGGGCCGCCCGCCGGGGCGGGCGGGAGAACAAGGCCTCCCTGCTGCAGGATGTCGAAAAGGGACGGCGAACCGAGATCGATCACCTCAACGGC
>CAXMLP010000052.1:0-2000 GCA_964194225.1 uncultured bacterium
CCACTGCATGGTCGACGGCGTCTCGGGCTCGGACCTCCTGACAGTCCTCCTCGATCGCGAGCCGCAACCGCCCCCCGGCCGGGCCCCCGCCTGGCACCCCGACCGCGAACCGGGAAACGTGCACCTGCTCGCCGACACCCTGGCCGACGCCATCATGGCGCCGGTCGACCGCCTCCGCGGGCTGCCGCTCTTCGCCCGCGCCGGCCTCGCCTCGACCCCCGGCCTCACCGACATCCGCAACTTCGTCGCCTCCTACCGGAGCTGGCTGCAGCCCACCGCGGGCGAGCTGAACGGCCCGATCGGACCCCACCGCCGGTGGAGCTGGGCGGGCGCCACGCTGGCCGACGTCAAGGAGATCCGCGAGGGCCTCGGCGGGACGGTCAACGACGTGGTGCTGGCGGTGATCACGCGCGGATTTCGCGACCTCCTCCTGGGCCGGGGCAACGAGGTGGAGGGGAGGGTGGTGCGAACCCTGGTTCCGGTCTCAGTCCGGCGGCCGAGCGAGCGCGGCACCTACAACAATCGCGTCTCGGGCCTCTTCCCGGTCCTTCCGGTCGGGATCACGGACCCGGTCGAGCGCCTCAATGCCATCCGTGAGCAGATGGACGTTTTCAAGAATTCGGGCCAGGCGGTGGCGGGGGAGGTCCTCACCCAGCTGAGCGGTTTCGCCCCGCCGATGCTGCTGTCACTCAGCGCGCGGCTCGGTTTTCGCTTCGAGCAGAGGATGGTCCAGACGGTCACCACCAACGTGCCCGGCCCCCAATTCCCGCTCTATGCGGCGGGCCGGCAGATGGTCTACTCCTACCCCTACGTGCCAATCGCGGGCTCGGTACGCATCAGCATCGCGATCTTCTCGTACCTGGGCGGCCTGAACTTCGGCGTCACTGGCGACTGGGACTCGGTGCCCGACATCGATGTCCTCACCGATGGCATTGGAAACGGCATGCAGGAGCTGCTGACGGCCTCCCGCAAGCGCGCCGGCAAGACCTCACCGGCGCGGGCAAAGCGCCCGGCTGGAACCGGCCACAGAAAACCGACGACCGCAGCGCGCCAGGCCCACTAACTAACCGGCCAGCTGCGTCCTTCGCTGAGCCGCCAGGGCCACCAGCGCTGCGTCTAGCTCGGGGCGGTCCCCCGCATTTTCGTTCCTCTGGATGAACGGCACCTGGCCGTCGGGCATCAGGAGCAGAAGACCTCCCTGCTGCCAGGCGTCGCCCTGAAGGCTGGTTTGCCGCAGGCCGCGCAGGCTGGCCCTGACGCCGGCTAGGACGCTGGCCGGTCCGAGCGTAGCCAGCACTCCGCGCTTCAACCCCAGTGCGCGGTAGCTGTTCAGGGAGGGGTCGGTGAGGACGGTGAAGCCGGGCACCTCGCGGTCGCGAAACCGTCGCGCCAATCCCGGGCTGCCGTTCCCGATGAACACCAGTCGGGCGCCGGCCGCCTCGATCTCATCTCGTCTTGCCGCCAACTGGCGAGCGCTGTCCTTGCAATGGATTCAACCGAAGTGACGGAGAAATGCGATCAGCACCGGCCCTTCCGCGGCGAGGAAGCGGATCGGAACCGGGCGGCCATCGGCATCAAGGGCGGTGAGCCCGTTTGGAAGTGAGTGCATTGCTGTCAAGCTTTTACTACGTGGCAACTACTGGAAATTCCACTTCCCGATGAAAATCGAGGTTGTTCGCGGGGACATCACGACCCAGGAGGTCGACGCCATCGTCAACGCCGCCAACTCCTCGCTGCTGGGGGGCGGTGGGGTGGACGGCGCGATCCATCGGGCGGCCGGGCCTGAACTGCTGGCCGGCTGCCGGCTACTCGGCGGTTGTGCCACCGGCGATGCCAGGGCCACGCCGGGTTTCCGCCTGCCGGCAAGATGGGTGATCCACGCCGTTGGCCCACGCTGGTTCGGTGGGGGGCGGGCGGAGCCTGAAGCATTGGCGTCGTGTTACCGGCGCAGCCTGGAGATCGCGGACGAGCTCGGCGCCCGCTCGATCGCGTTTCCCGCG
>CAXMLP010000053.1:0-8034 GCA_964194225.1 uncultured bacterium
GGAGGGAGACGTGCGCGGCGCGGCTGTTGAGGTCGGATGTGTTCTGGCTGAGGATGGTCATCACGAGTTCGGAGACCGGGTCGAGATGAGCGCGAGGCGGCGGCGCGCCGTACTCGACAGCGAGGCGGCGATCGATCTCGACCGCCCTCGCCTCAGGACCGGCCAGGGCCCGCCTCGCCGAGTTCGACGACGCTGATCTCCGCCTGGCCATAGAGCACCGCCGCGGCCTGCCGGGGGTCGAGGATGGCGCCCGAGAGATCGTCCAGATTCGCGCGCAGGCCATCGACGCGGCAACCCCGAAGGTCAGTTCCCTTGAGCCGCGAACCAGCCAGAACTGCGCTGCGCAGGTCACAGTCGATGAAGAGCGCACGGTCGAGACTGCAGCGCAGGAAGCTGGACTCCGTGAACTGGCAGCCATCGAACCGGGCCTCTTTCAGCTCCACGTTCTCGAACTGGGCGTACTGACCACTGCAATCGCGGACGGACAGCTCGGTGGCACGGCCGCCGCGCAGCCGGAAACCGGTCATCCGGCAGCCCTTCAGCAGCACCTCCTCGAGGCGGGGCGCCTCCCACACGCAGTTCGAGAGATCACACTCCTCGAGCCGCACACCAACGAGGTTGAGCATTCGGAACGTCTCGCCCGCCAGCGACACGCCGCGCAGGCGCCCGCCAAGGATCTCGGCGCCGCGCACACCGGCGAGGCGGCCACCCTCCATTCGCAGGTCGGTATACGTCTCGGAATCGGCGAGGACCGGCGGATGACCAGCTACGAGACCTCTTCCTCTTCGATCAACCGAAGCTGGTTGGTGCGGCTGAGACCGAGGTGGCGGCCGAAAAAGGCGGCCACCCTCTCGACGTACAGCTCGCGGTCCGCGAAATAAGCCCCAGTGTGAGGGGCGCCCTGGACGATCCAGATCTCGCGGGGGCCGCGGTAGCTGTCGTAGAGCGTCCGCGAATGCTGCACCCCGGTGATGGCGTCGGCGCCACCATGAATGAAGAAGAGTGGGCGCGGCTCCAATGCTGTCAGGACTTCCCGCGGGCTGACCTCGGCCATGCTGCGACCGCTCCTGAGCCGAAACCAAAGGTTCACCAGCGCGACGAAGGGCGCGGCGGGCAGGTGGGCGGTGCGGCGAATGTTCTCGGCCACCAGCTGACGCAGGTCACTGAAGGGGCTGTCGAGCACGAACGCCTCGATCGAGGGTTCACCGGCGCCTCCCAGCAGCGAAACCACCGCGCCCATCGAGTAGCCGAGCAGGCCGATCCGGGCACCCTTGACTCGCTGCCTGGCGAAGGCGATTGCCGCCTGGAGCTCGTTGACCTCGTCAATGCCAAGGGTCACGCGCCGCAGATCACTCCCCTGCATCCCCCGGTAGGAGTAGGTGACAACGTTGAAACCCTTGCGCCACAGCGCGACGCAGATCCCCAGGACAGCCTGGCGCTGGCCCTTGTGACCGGGGCTGATGACGACCGTCTGGGGAGAGCCCGATTGGCGGAAGTACCAGGCTCCGAAATGAACACCATCCGCCGTCACCAGGTCCACCTCATCGAAATCGGCCTGGAACTCCCAGGGAGTGAATTGGAAGTCGTCAGCCCAGCTGCCCACGCGGGGCACGAACAGGTAGCGATAGATGTGGATGCAGGCAGCGACGAAGGCGACGGTTATGCCCGCGGCAAACACCGCCAGAGCGAGCAGGAGCACCGTCAATCCCGAGGAGGGGAGCATTGGGTTTGGCGAGAAGCAGTTTAGGCCGTCGGGTGAGGCCCGGCTCTATCAGAGTCGGGCCGGCTTGGTCTCCACTCCCGCTCGGCTCTCCTCGTAGCGGCCGAGGATGAAGAGCAGCAGGCTCATGCGGTTGAGGTACACCTGCGCCGCCCGATGTTCCTCGCCCAGCTCGACACACCGCCTCTCGGCCCGACGCACGGTGGCCCGGGCGAGGTCCAGAGCGCCCGACGCGGCGGTGGCGCCCGGGAGGATGAAACCGGAGGGCATCGGTGCCGCTTTCTCAAGCTCGGCGGCAATCGCTTCGAGGCGGGCGAGGTCAGCCTGACCCACCGTTGCGAACTGACCCTTGTGTTTCGGATTCGTGGCCAGCTCCGCGCCCAGCTTGTACAGGCCTCGCTGAAGCTCCTCACAGAGCTCGCGCACCCGAGGGTCGCCGGTGAGTCCCTTGGCGAGGCCGATCGCGCTCGAGGCCTCGTCGACGGTGCCGTAGGCCTCGATCCGGGGATCGTCCTTGCGGGCCCGGCCGCCGCCCAGCAAGCCGGTGCTGCCGTCGTCCCCAGAGCCGGCCAGCTCCAACATGCCCTTGTGTCGCGGTGCCACGGTCGGAAATGTAGCAAGGGGGAGCGCCTCGGCATTTCCCCGCCAGGCGGGGCCCCCAAGCCAGGTCCCTACCGGGCGGCCGATCCATGTGGCACAGTTTCTTGAAGGCCCATTCAGGTCCCCGGTCCGACGTACTTGCTGTACATGGCCAGCCAGTCGATGGCGATCTCCCGCTGCGCTTCAGCGAGGGTCATGGCGCCCGAGCAGACCCGGTCGTGGAGCAGGTTTTCGAGCTGGTCCTTCTGGTTGAACCCCGGGCGCGGGGCCGCTGGTTGGGGCCAGAGATTGCGGTTACTGTTGTCGCCGCCCAACTCCAGCGGGATCAGGTGGTCCAGCTCGTACTGGCCGACCGGCTGGGGGAAATCGATTCGATACGCCGCGAAGACCTGGACATACTGCTCGGGTAACACGTGGCGCATGCGGCGGGCGTAGCCATGGGCACAGACCAGCTCAACCGTCGCGTTTTCGAAAATCTCCCCCGGAGTGAGTTGTGGATTGGGGCGGGCCGCCAAACCGGGAGTCGCGTGGGAGGCCGGCGCGCAGCTCAGGATGCCGGCGGCAGCCGCCAGCGTGAACACGGACAGGATGGCTGCGGCGAGCGCGGGGAGCAGCTTGGCGGGGAAGCTTCGCACGATGGCTCGCAGCGTATGGCGAGCCGGCCGACCCGGCAACCGGGCCGGTAAAGGGGGCGGCGGAAGCTAGGCGGTCGTCCGCTTGCGGCGCGCCCGGGCGGCCCGCTTCCGGGCCGCGATCGCCTTGATTTTGCGATGGGCGCTGGGCGCGATGAAGTACGCCTTCCGGCGTGCTTCGCCCTTTGCCATGAGGCTGTCCGCGCGGAACAGGCGGAGGGCGAACTCGAAGTCCTGTGGGCCACCGAGCACCATTTTGGTACCGGCATCCCGGTTCTTATCCAACAACTGAGAGTAAACAGTACCTGAGAGGGTCACTTTTGTGCACGGATGGATTTTGGCGAGGGTCAGGAACGGCGGCTCACAAGCCGCCTGAACACCTGAACCTCCTCGGCATCGAAGGCCTTCAGGAAGAACAGCGCCGCCAGGTAGATGGCCGGCGCCAGGAGGGCCAGGAAGAAGAGGGGAGCTCCCGCCAGCGGCTGCAGCGCAAGGCCCATGACGGTCCCGGCAACCAGCACCTTCCACGTCAGGCTGAACCAGGGCAGGCGGCCGCGACCGACCAGCAGCCAGCCCGCGATGGTGAGCAGAGCCTCGGTCAGCACCGTCGTCGAGCTCGCAGCGAGGTACCCGAAGACGGGGATGAGGAGCAGGTTCAGCCCGATGTTGAAGGTCGCTGCGATGAGGGTCGCCCAGGCGTAGCGGTGCTGCCGATCCGTCGAGTACAGCATTGCTGTGAAGGCCGAGTTGGCGAAGAGGAAGACGATCCCAAAGGCAAGGATGCGCAACGCAGGCTCCGACTGCGGGTAGAGGCGGAGCGTGTGCGTCAGCGGGTGGGCGAGCACTGCGACTCCCACGGTCAGTGGCCAGCCGAAGAGAACCAGCACCTTGAAAAACTTCTGATAGGCGCGGTCAAGCCGGTCCGGCGCCGCGGCGAAGTAGACGCTCAACACCGGGTAGACGACGGCCTGGATCGCGAGCGGCACGAATTGGGTGGCCTCAAAGGGCTTGTAGGCAAGCTGGTACCAGCCGACCTCGGCGAAAGAGCGGAAGTGCTGAAGGATGGGTACGTCCGCCCGGAAGTAGACGTTGGTGAGCAGAAAACCGGCCGCCAGCGGCAGGGCCGCCCGTACCCAACGGACGAATAGGCGCCTGTCGAATCCGAAGCGGAGGTGAGCCAGGCGCAGGGCGTGGAGGGCAACCGCCGTGTAGGCGATGCTGACCACGTAAGAGGCGATGTATGACCAGACGAAGTACGCCACCCCCGCCCCGTTGCGGGCGCCGGCCAACACCAGCCCGGCCAGGGTGGCGGTTTCAATGATGATCGCGACCGCTTCGAGCTTGAGCTCACCGAGCGCATAGAAGCTGTTCCTGAAGAGGGTGGAATAGCCGCTCAGCGCGAGCATCACCGCACCCGGCCCGAGCAGCCAGAGGAGGCCGGCCTGCCAGAGGCCGGCGGCGAGCAGCAGGATGGCCACTGCGATGAGGGGCAGCTTGCCCAGCATGAGAGTGGCGAGATAGGACCCCAGCTCAGCCGGCCGCCGCGATGCCTCCCTTGTGTAAAGGGTGTTGAGCCCGAGATCTGCAGCCACTCCGACCAGCGCGCTGTAGGCGACCAGGGTGCCGAACTGACCGTAACCGGCGGCGCCGAGGTGATTGGCCAGCCGGACGACCACGACCAGTGCGATCAGCCGGGAAAGTGTGCGAGCGCCGAGTATGAGAACCGCGTTGCCGGGCGTGCGCGCTGCCAGCTGCTCCGACCGATCGCTCACCCCGCTGGGTGGATCAGGAGCATCACCCGGCCTTCGTTCAGGGTCGGCCGTTGCTGATCCAGGTTGTCGATGGCGAAGAGGAGCTGTGTGTAGACGACGTGGTAGCCGCGACCGGGTGTGATGCCGGGGTCGTTGAGGATGAAGCCCTGGTCGTCATAGCCGACCAGCGTGATGAAGTGCGAGACGCTGTATCCCAGGACCAGGTGGTGGTTCTGGAAGTTCGGGTAGCGCGGGTTGCCGAGTCCATGGGTGGTCACCCCGAGCACAACGGGCACCCCAGCGACGATGGATCTCTTCATGGCCTCCTCGGTGATCGGCACGACCTCGTAGGAATAGCCGTAGTACTGCTTGGCGAGCTCACCCAGCCGGCGGTCGGTCAGGTCGTCCTCCGAGCCCCAGTTCTTCACCTGCCAGGCGACCAGGGCGTTGATGCCGCGATCGGCAGTCGCCGGGTCCAGGACGACTGAACGGTTGCCTTTCCAATAGGCATCCAGCATCACCAGGTTCGCCTCCTCGCAACTCTCCTGGTGCTTCGGCCAGTCCCCCAGCGGAGCCTGCGTTGTGAAGGGAACCCCGAGCCGAAACGCGGCCGGCAGCGGCGCCGGTGTTGGGGTCGGGGCGGAAGCCACCGGGCTCGTCGCCGCGCTTGGGCTGGGTGGCGGCAGGGTGACCTCGGTCACTGCCGGCAGCTTGGAGAGATCAGGCCCCGCGGCACCCCTGACCGACTGGCGAAGCATGATGCCGCCTGCCACAACGCTGAGGGTGAGCAGTGCCAGGAGCGGTACCAGGTATCGCTTGCGCACGTCAGGCGGTCCACGTCGGACGGAAAGGCATCGACCGGATGTTCAAGCCGGCGAAGTGGCATGTCAAGGTTCACTCCCGTACGAAGCACGGTCAAGCTTCGGGTTGGCGGGGCGAATCAGTTCCGTTGGGATAAAAGCTGCTAACAAGCACCTCAGCATTCCTGTCAGCCGACCTGATGGGCTCGAAGGGGAAGCGGGATATCGGGCCATTCGCTGGTACTTGAATTGGGCTAATGTCACTCGCTGGGGTGGGTAGTCAAGGGGTCATGGCCTTCTTTCGTCGTGCGGGCGCGCCTGCGGCTGCGCCGCGTGACCCAGCCCTGGCCTTGCCGGCGATCACCCGCTCCGAGCCTCCAATCGTCGAGCTGCGGGACGCCGGCCGGTCCTACGGCCGGCTCAATGTCCTGAGCGGCATCACCTTCGCCGTCAGACCGGGCGAGCTGGTCCTCGTGACGGGGCCGAGCGGCGCGGGAAAGACAACTCTCCTCCGGCTGATCCACGGCCAACTGCGCCCCTCCGAGGGTGCGGTCTGGCTCGCTGGCCGTCCCCTGCACGCCCGCTGGCGGCGAGGGCTCCAGAACCTCCGCCGGCAGATGGCCATGATCATCCAGGAACAACGGCTGCTGCCCAAGCTCTCGGCGCTTGAGAATGTGATGCTGGCCGTTGCGGTGCGGAGCCCGTCGACACCGCGGCGGAGCATCCGGAACCGGTCAATCGGTGCGCTCGAGGCCTTCAGCCTCGGGCATCGCGCGCGGGCCCTCCCCGACCAACTCTCAGCCGGTGAGCGCCAGCGCGTCGCCGTCGCCCGGGCCCTGGCCACCCGGCCTCGTCTGCTGCTGGCTGACGAACCCCTGGCGGGAGTTGACGACGAGAACGCCCAGGTGATCATCCAGCTGCTCCACGAAGCTGCCGCCAATGGCACCGCGGTGATCGTGGCCAGCCACGAGGGCGGCTTTCGCGCGAATAAGATCGTCCGGCTGCCGAGTGGCAAGGTCTATACGCGCAGAAATGCCCCCGCGCTGCTGCCGGTGCCGAGTCCGCGGCCACCTCGTCGGCGGCAGCTGGCGGCCCTGGCTCACAACGGATTCGAGCTCGTCGTCCTGAGCGGGCTCCGGAATTGGCGGAGAGATTTCCGGCTCACAGCGCCCGCCCTCGGGACGATGGCCGCCCTGTTGGTCCTCTGCGGCGCCATGGTGATGGTCGGTGTCGCTGCCTATACGGTCTCCGCCCAACAGGCGGGTCAGGCCTCGCTGGTCCGCGTCTACCTGGCCGCCGACGCCCCCCCGGCTGCGGTCGGTTCGCTCAGGTCCAGGCTGGGGGACGACCCTCGTGTGGCGTCGGTGAGGCAGGTGACTCCGGAGCAGGCCCGCAGCCAGGCGGCCTCCCGGCCTGGCCTTGATCACCTCGCCAGCTTCAGCAGCGCCAATCCCTTCCCCGCCAGCCTGGATGTCCAGGTCAGGAGTCTGGCCGACGTCGGCGCCGTCGCCAACTCCGTGACGCACGATTCGGCCGTCGACGCCGGCTACCCCACCTCCTACGACCCGGATGCCTATTCGCGCCTCCAACGGCTGGTCTGGATCGTGCTCGGGATCGGCGTCGGGCTGATCTCGCTCTTCATCCTCGTCGCCTACGTGGTCATCGCGAATTCGCTGCGCACGATCGCGGCGGCGCGGCGGGACGAGGTTCAGGTGATGCGCCTGCTGGGAGCTCGGCAATGGATGGTCAGGGGTCCGTTCGTAGTTGAGGGGTTGTTCATGGGTGCTGTGGGCGGGGCGGCAGCCGCCGCCGTCGTCGCCTCGCTCTGGTACCTGGCCGCGAACTTTGGAGCCTCGCTCTATTCACAGGTGCTGCCAGGCGTCGGCCCCGCCACACTTCGCGCAGTCGCTGCCGGGCTCATGATCGCCGGCGCCGGGCTGGGTTCGATCACGGCTTTGCTTGGTTTCAGGAGAGCAACCGGATGAGAGCGCGAGCGGCGCTGATCGCCGCTCTGTTGGGCGCCCTGCTCCAGGTGCCAGTCGCCGCGGGCGCTGTCGACCTAGGGAGCTGCTCCTCGCCCGCCTCGACCTCGGCGGCGGCCAGCTCCGCCCGTGCCAGCTCCGCCCGGACAGCCTGCCCGGCCGCGCCGGCAGACCCGTCGGAGGTTCTCTACAACCAGTCCCGGCTCAGACTCAGCGCGGACCTCAACCAGGCGCTCGCCACCCAAAGGCGCCTCAGCGCCACCCTCGAGCAGGAGCGCAAACGAACCCTGACGCTCACCAGCCAGATCCGCCAGCAGCAGGCGCGGATCACGGCCCTCGAGCGCCAGGTGCGCGAGCTCGATCGGCAGATCGCGCTGAGCCAGGATCGAATCGCCGTGGAGCAGAGCCAGGTGACCGCGATGGCGCGCGCCATGTACCGGCGCCCGGAGTCGCTGCCCGTGCTCTGGGCTCGGAGCGGCAACCTCCGTGAGGCGCTCCAGGTGACCGCCGATCTCTTGATCGCCGGCGAGCGCGCCCACTCCCTCCAGG
>CAXMLP010000054.1:0-1708 GCA_964194225.1 uncultured bacterium
GGTGTGGGAGGAGATCATCATTCAGGCGCCCTCCCACATCAAGCTGGTCGGGCTCTCTGCCACGATCGGCAACTACCGCGAGCTGGCCGAGTGGATGTCGCAAAACCGCGGCCCCATCGACACCGTCTACACCGACCGCCGGCCGGTCGAGCTGCGACTCTGGCTGTCGATCCAGAACAGCTTCTTCCCCCTTTTCGGGCCGGACGGCACGGTGGAGCAGAAGACGTGGCAGAAGGCGACCACCGAAGAGGAGGCCGCCTACCGCGTCCAGCGCTTTCGCGGCCTGCCCGCCAACGATCTCCTGCATGTAATCGCGGAGCTGGAACGCCAGCACATGCTGCCTGCGATCTATTTCATCTTCTCGCGGCGGGGCTGCCGTGAGGCACTCCAGCGCTGCGCCTATCACTCCCTCGATCTGACCACGGCCGACGAGAAGGCGACCATCGAACGCGTCTCGTCGGAGCGGCTGCGCAGCCTCAAGGATCCGGACGAGATGACCCTCTACAACAAGATGGTCGACGGCGGCATGCTGCGCAACGGAATCGCCGTGCACCATGCCGGCCTGCTCCCTTTCCATAAGGAGCTGGTGGAGGAGCTCTTCCAGGCCGGGCTCATCAAGGTGGTCTTCGCCACGGAGACGCTCTCGTTGGGCATCAACATGCCTGCCCGAGCGGTCGTTGTGTCGAGCTTCACGAAGTTCGACGGAGTCAACTTCTCGAACCTGACCACCGGGGAGCTGACCCAGCTGATGGGGCGGGCCGGCCGGCGCGGCATCGACACACTGGGGCACGGCATCATCGCCAAGGAGTCCGATGTCGAAATCGGCACCATCTACGAGGTGGCGATGGGCCCCGGCCTTGTCATTGAATCCAAATTCCTGCCCAACTACAACATGGTTCTCAATCTCCTCCGCATCCATCCCGCGGCGGAGGCCGAGAAGCTTATGCAGCGCTCATTCGGTCAGTACCAGAAGTTGCTCGCGGCCACCCAGACGCGCGACCGGCTGGTCAACGTCAAGGAGCGACTGCACGACATCGAGCAGGTCTGGGCCTGCGACACCGGGTGTCGGGTCCGCGACATGGCGGAGTACTACAAGATCGAGGAGCGCCGGCGGGCGATTCGGATCGAGCTCCGCCGGCTCCGCCGCGAGTCCTTCCCCGGCGGCGAACCCAAGGGCCGGACGCAGGGCCGCGGGCGAGGGCGGGGTCGCCGCCCGGCGGCCCAGGGACCGGCCGGGCGCGAGATGCAGCGACTGGATCAGGAGGGTCGCGAGCTGCTCGACCGGCAGCGCCGGCTGGCGGTCGTCCGCTGCCCCCGATTTGGGGAGCACGTGGCCGCCTACGGCGAGATCCACCACCTTCAGACCGACCTGACACGCGGGGAAAAGGAGGTCTCGGGCCAGTTCGACGAATACGCCCGCAAGTTCCGGCGGCTCCGCCGCCTGCTGTCCGATACCGGATTCCTGAAGGACGACCAGCCGACCGAAAAGGGTCTTTTCGCTTCCCGTGTCTATGGTGAGAACACGCTGCTCGTCACCGAGGCGATCTGGCTCGGCTGGTTCGAAGGGCTCACCCCTCAGGAGCTCTGCGCAGTCCTTGTGATGCTGACCGCAGAGGACCGGATGCGCGACCGCGGGCCGCGGCCGCAGCGCAAATATCCCACCCCGGCCACCGCCCAGGTGGCCCGCCTGGTCCGATCGCTCTACTTC
>CAXMLP010000055.1:0-6419 GCA_964194225.1 uncultured bacterium
GCAGTGAAACATCGGCAGCGTCCACAGGTAGGAGCTTTCCCGGTTGAGGCCGAGGTCGTGGGCCATCGCCAGAGCGTTGAGGCAGGCTCCGCGATGGTGGTACATGACACCTTTGGGGCGGCCTGTGGTCCCTGACGTGTAGTCGATCGCAAGGATCTCGTACTCGTCCTCGAGCCAGGTCTCCACCGGACCGTCGGATCCCCCGGCCAGGAACTCCTCGAACTCGGGCCCGAGCTTCATCCGCCGGACGCCGGGCCCGACCCCGGCGAGGCTCGCCTCCAGGTCGGGAGCGTGGAACACCATGCTCGACCCGGAGTGCTCGACTATGTAGGCGACCTCGTCGGGGCTGAGCCGAGTGTTGATGGCGACCAGGACGCCGCCCGCTTGGGGCACGGCATAGTGCGCAAGGAGCGCGGGCTCCGAGTTCCAGGCCAGGAAGGCGATTCGGTCGCCCTTGCGCAGCCCGGCGGCGCGCAGTGCGGAGGCCAGCCGCCGGGAGCGGGCGCGGAATTCATGCCAGGTGTAGCTGACCGGCCCGTCGACGACGGCCGTCCGATCGGCATAGGCATCTCCCGCCCGCTCGAGCCAGTAAACGGGCGTGAGCTCATCTCGGTAGACCGTGACGGGCTTGGTGGTGATCATGGCTTCCGCCTCCAATTATCCCGCCACTCGTCGTAAACGCTTCGACTTCAGCTCCTCCCGGGGCAGCGTGCCCTTCGGAACTGCCCGGCAGGCGATGCGGGCGCCGAGCGCCAGCCGGAGCTCGGCAGTCAGCCTCTCGACCAGGGCGGCCTCGCCGCCCACCAGCTCGCCTACCAGTTCGACCTGCACCTCGACCTCGTCCATCTGCCGAACTGTCCGGTGCTCGATGAGGAACTCGATGACCTCCGGGTGGCCGCGCACGATCTCCTCCACCTGGCTCGGGTAGAGGTTCACCCCGCGCACCGTGATCATGTCGTCGAGCCTTCCCCGGATTCCACCGGCCAGCTTTGCGAACTGGCTGCCGCAGGCGCACGGCTCCTGCGTCAGCTCCACTCGATCACCCGTCCGATAGCGGATCAGCGGAGAGCCCCAGCGGCCAAGGTTGGTGGCGATCAGCTCGCCCTCTTGGCTGACCTCGAAGATGAACTCGGACTGGACCAGGTGGATGCCGCCCCCGCCGCTGCAGCCGAAGCCGGTCGGACCGAGCTCGGTCATTCCGGAATGGTCGTAGACATGGGCGCCGAAGGCGGACTCGATCAGCTGTCGCGTCGCCGGGATGCTGGCCCCCGGCTCACCCGCGCAGATGACGGACCTGACAGCGGATGAGCGAAGGTCCAGCCCGAGCTCCTGCCCGACCTCGGCCAGCCGGAGCGCATAGGTCGGGGTGCAGCACAGCGCGGTGACTCCGAGCTCGAGGATCGCCCGCGCCCGCTGCTCGGTGTTCATCGCGCCACCGGAAATGACGAGCGCTCCCAGCCGCTCGGCGCCACAGAAGGCAGACCAGAAGCCGATGAAGGGCCCGAACGAGAATGCGCAGAAGACCCGGTCGCGGGGTCCCACCCCGGCGGCGGGAAAGACGTACTCGGCCCAAATTCGTTCCCACCACTCCCACGACTCGGCGGTGTCGAGCCAACGGAGTGGCCGTGTCCCACCCGAACCCGACGTCTGGTGAAGACGGGTGTATTCGGCGAGGGGCCGGGACAGATTGCTGCCGAAGGGAGGATGAGCGGCCTGGTCGGCGACGATCTCGGCCTTGTCGATGAGAGGGAGTCGCTGGAAGTCCTCCCACGACGTCACCGGGTGCAGCCGCTCCCGGTAGAAGGGATTGGCGGCCTGGATCTCGGGCAGCCGCCGCCGGAGCAGCCCCAGCTGCTCAGCTCGGATCGCGTCGGGGGAGGTGGAGGATGCGGTCATAGTCCTCTGGGGTATCGATGTCGTCAGGCAGCCCTGAGGCTGGAACAGTATCGAGCAAGCCGGGCGTCGCGTTGAGCAGCTGGCGAGCCCCGGCGTCGCCCGTCAGCTCCATCAACTGCGGCCAGAGCGAGCGATCGAGGATCACCGGAGGTCGCCATTCACCGGCGTAGGAGGCGGCGACCGCCAGCCTGGCATTCTCCTCGCGCCAGGCTCGTAGCAGCATTGTCACCGTCCGGCCGCCAACCAGCGGCTGGTCACCGAGGAGCAGCACGACACCCACCGCCTCGGTGGGCATGTTCTGCAAACCGACCCGCAAGGAGGTGGCCTGGCCCTGCGCGGCATCGGGATTGTGGATGCAGGTCGCGAAGCCCTCGAGTGCGGCAGCCACAGCGGGGCTGGAGTAGACGGCCCAGACTCCCTGGCAGCCGCCCTCGGCCGCGGCGCTGACCGCATAGCGGACCAGGGGCACTCCCTCGTAATCGAGCAGCAGCTTATCTCCCTTCGTCATCCGGGTTCCCGCCCCCGCGGCGAGCACGAGCCCGGCCACGGGAAGTGCCCAGGCCCCGAGGCGCTCCCGCGACGGTTCTGCCTGGGTGATCCATTCGGCCTCCGCGCCGGCCTTCCAGCCGGCCGCGACAAAGTCCCGCATCCGGGAGGGATCGTCGTCGCAGACGAGAAGTCGCCGCCCCTTCAGCGGCGTGAGATCGGGAGGCGTGCTGGGCACCCCGAGCAGCGCCAGGCCGGTGCAGTCGGGCCGGGCGGCGAGGTGGTCGATGGCCAGCCGGCAATCGCCGGCCCGGGCGACGGCGACGTGCGCTCCGGGGGGTTCGACGTAGGTTCGGCCCCGGATCGGGTAGTCGGCGGGGCTCAGAAAGAGAACGCTCAGGTTGCCATCGCCCCGATCCCGGCACTCATCCCAGGAACGGTACCCCGACGCGGCTACGCTAGGAAGCGTTTATGCCGGTGATCGGAGCCCACGTCGATGCGCGGCATGGCCTCTGGAACGCCTTTCCGAACGCGGCCGCGCTGGGTGCGGAGGCGATCCAGGTTCATCCCACCCCGCCCGGCTTTTGGGGTTCGCCCAAGCCGACCGACGAGGATGTCGACCATTTCAAGGAGGCCCATGCGGCCGCCGGGACCCCGCCCTTCTACTTCCATGCCGTCTACCTGATCAACCTGGCAAGTGACGATCCGAAGGTCCATCCACGCTCCGAATCGACGCTGGCGGGCTACCTTGCCGCGGCCGACAGGCTTGGAATCGACGGCGTCATCTTCCACGTCGGGTCCCACAAGGGAACCGGCTTCGAGGCGGCCCTGCCGGGGATCACTCAGCGAATGCGGGCCGCGCTGGAGCGGGCGGACCCCCAGCACTGCCGCCTGTTGATCGAAAACAACGCCGGCACCGGGGGCTGCGTCGGGGCGCGTTTCGAGGAGATCCGCGCCATGATCGACGCCATCGCCGACCGGCGCGTCAGGTCCTGTTTCGACACCTGTCACGCCTTCGCTTCGGGCTACGACCTGCGCACCGAGGCGGCGGCGCGGTCCGTCATCGATGAGTGGGACCGGTTGGTCGGGCTGGATAGCCTGGAAGCGATCCACTGCAATGATTCGATGACCGGCCTCGGCTCGAACCGAGACCGGCACCAGAACATCGGACTGGGCGAGATCGGGGAGGAGGGCTTTCGGGCCCTACTTCACGACCCGCGGCTGGCCCGAGTGCCCTTCATCCTGGAGGTGCCCGGAGCGGGCCAGGGCCCCGACGCGGCCAACGTCGAGACCCTCCACCGCCTCGCCTTCTGAGGAGCTGGCCAGCTGTCGTCAGACCTTTTTACGGTTCACGATGTTGCGCAGAGTTCCCTCTCGGAGCTCCTCTCGCCGGGCCACGAACTGTTCAGGACCGATCTCCTTCAGGAAGTGATTCATCGTTTCGAAGTATTCGAAGGCCTTCTCTTTGGAGAGCTTCTTGATCTCCGCCTTGGTCAGCGGTCCCTTGTCGAAGACCAGGCGGGCGATCGATTCCGGGGTCAGTTCCTCGCTCACGCCAGCCTCAGCTTAGCCGCCGGCGGGTGTGGCAGATCGCAACGTCTGGCCGGTGGCACCATGACGGACCGCAGTCACCTCGGCCATGATGGCGAGCGCGGTCTCCTCGGCGCCCCGCCCCCCGAGGTCAAGCCCGATCGGACCATGGACAAGGGCGAGCTGTTCATCGGTGAAGCCTTCGCGGCGGAGCTGATCGAAGCGATTGGCATTGGTCTTTCGGCTGCCGATGGCCCCTATGTAGCGAACCTGCTTCCCGAGGGCGGCGCGCAGCGCCGGAAGGTCGAACTTGGGATCGTGGGTGAGGATGACGACATGGCTGGATCGGTCCAGCTTCATCTTCGCCAGCGCCTCATCCGGCCAGCCGACGACAACCTCGTCCGCCTCCGGAAACCGGTCCCGAGTCGCAAACTTGGCGCGCGCGTCCACGATCGACACCCGGTAGCCCATCAGCTTCGCCAGCCGGTGCAATGGAATGGCAATGTGAATCGCCCCGATGATGATCATGTGCGGCGCCCGCCGGTGCGGCTCGACGAACCAGTCCCCTTCCCGGACCGGGCCGTCCTGTTTGGGCTCACCCTCCACCAGCTTCACCTCGCCCGTCAGGAGGTTGGTCAGAAGCTCGGCGGGCGCTTCCGCTTCGATCAGGTCGAGCAGGCGCAGGTGTTCGGGGCTGACCGGCTGGATCATCACCTCGATGTGTCCGCCGCAGGCCAGGCCAACCTCAAACGCAACGTCGTCGGCGACCCCGAACGGCACCAGCCGGCCGGCCCCGGCCTTGAGAACCTTCTGGGCCTCCTCGAACACCGCACCCTCGATGCAGCCGTTCGATACCGAACCGGCCATCCGGCCCGAGGCCGACACGGCCATCTTCGAGCCGAGGGGGCGAGGGCTCGAACCCCAGGTCTCGACCACCGTGGCGATCGCGACCCGGTCGCCGGCGGCCGACCAGCTGCGGATCTCCTCCATCACCTCCCTCACGTCCGGCGCACCCGCTTGTCGAGAGACGCCAGCTTGCGACCGAGGTCGTCGAGGGCCTGCAGGTTGTGCGCCGCCATGAACTCGTCGGTGTGGGGCAGCGCGGCTGCCATCCCCCGAGTGAGAGGCTCATAGCCCGATGAGCCGAGGAGCGGGTTGAGCCAGATCAGCCGGTGGGACATCCGGCGGAGACGGGCCAGCTCCTGTACAAGAAGCGTCACGTCACCTCGGTCCCAGCCGTCGCTGATCAGCACGACGACCGCGCCGTGCCCGAGCACCCGGCGTCCCCACTTCCGATTGAACTCGTGAAGCGCGTCGCCTATTCGCGTGCCCCCACTGAAGTCATGAACCGAGAGGCTGACCCCGGAAAGGGCCCGGTCGATGTCGCGCCGGCGGAGCTGGCGCGTTATCCGTGTCAGGCGGGTGGAGAAAACGAAGGTCTCGACGTCCTCGCGTCGCGCGATGGTGTGTGCAAAGAGAAGCAGCTGGCGCGAGTAGCGCTCCATCGAGCCGCTCACGTCGCAGAGCAGGACCAGCGGGCGCCGGCGGATGCGCGGCTCGCGGTGGAGCAGACGAACCAGCTCGCCACTGGAACGCACCGCATCGCGGGTGGTGCGGCGGAGATCGATGGCACCAGCGCGAGCCGGAGCCAGGCGCCGGGTGCGCTTCTCGACGAGCCGCCAGGGCGATTGGGCCATCAGGCGGCGCACCTGCTCGGTCTCCTGCCAGGTCATCTGGTCGAAGTTCTTCTGCCTCAGCATCTCCTCGCCGCTGTAGCCCGAGCTGGTGGCGGTGAAGGTACGGTCCTCCTGCTCCCGGGCCAGCTGCGAGGAGGGCAGGCCGAGGCGGTTGAGCCAGGCCTTGGCCCGTTCCGGGTCCATCGGCAGAGAGCGAGTGCGGCCCGGGATGGCCCCGGCCAGGATCCGTGGGTCGGGCGGCGCCCAGAAGATGTCGAATGCGGCATCGAAGAGGGGGAGCTCGTCCCGGCGGGTGACGAAAACCGTCCGCAGGGTTTCCCGGAAGTCGATCTCCGAGCCGAGGTCGATGTGCGTGAGAGCCACCGTGGCGTCCTTCAGCCGGCCGGGGCCGGCGTCGAGGCCGGCGTCATGAAGGAGCCGGGCGAAGGAGGCCAGGCGGGTCAGCAGCTCGGGGCGCTGCCGAGCCGCGCCCGCCGCGGCCATCCGGTCAGCCGACCTTGGCGCGCTGCACCAGGCTGGGAATTGCCTCGCGCACTCGATCCAGGTCCTCCTGGTACTTGAGCGCCGCTCCCAGGGTCGCCTCGACCAGGGCCTCGTCGACGCTCCGGGCACCGAGGGCGGAGAGAGACCTGGCCCAGTCCAGCGTTTCGGCAACGCCCGGCAGCTTGTAGAGATCCATCTCGCGGACCCCACTGACCAGCAGTGCGACCTGCCGCGCCAGACCCGCTGCGGCCTCGGGAACGCGAGCCTCGACGATCGCCACCTCCTTCTCAAGGTCGGGATAGTCGATCCAGTGGTAGAGGCAGCGCC
>CAXMLP010000056.1:0-2696 GCA_964194225.1 uncultured bacterium
GTGGAGCGGCAGCGGCGGTATGGCTGGGACTTCGTCAAGTTTCAACCCCGGGCCTCCTGCTTCGCCGAGGCGTTCGGCTCCGAATACAGGCGGTCAAACCACGCCCTGCGCGCGCCGAAAATGGTGAAGCAGGCCGTCCAGACACTCGGGGATTGGGAGCACGTGGGCAGAGGCGATGTCGCCAATTCCGCCCTCTCCGACCAGGTGGAGGCGATCCGCCTCGTCTGCGCTGAGCTGGGGCCGGCCGTCCCGGTGATCCAGACGGTGTTTTCCCCGATAACCGTCGCCGGCTACCTGGTTGGCAAGGACAAGCGCCGCGCCGTGCGCCAGCTGCGCGAGAACCCCGAGGTCGTCGGGGCGGCCCTGACCCGCATCGCCGTGGTGCTGGCCGAATTTTCGCGGGCCTCCATCAGCGCCGGCGCCGCCGGCATCTTCTACGCCATCAGCGGCTACGCGAGCCGTGACGTGATGAAGCAGGATGAGTACGAACGCCTCCTACTTCCCCACGACCTCGGGGTCCTCGAGGGTCTGCCCAGCGAGGCCTGGTTCAACATCCTTCACATGTGCGGCTCGAACCTCAACTTCGAGCTGGCGCAGCAGCTGCCGGTCTCCGTCGTCAGCTGGTCAGTCCAGAATCAGGGCAATCCGAGTCTGAGCGAAGGGCGGGCGCGGGGCGGTAAGCCCGTGATGGGCGGGATGGCGCAGGCCACGACTCTTCACCACGGCAGCGTGGAGGAGGTCACGCGCGAGGCCCACGAGGCGCTCCGGCAGACCCAGGGTAGGGGCTTCATCCTCGCCCCCGGCTGCTCGGTCCGGCCGGGCGCGCGGTCTGAGAACCTGATCGCGATGATGAAAGCCGTCGCCGCGTGAGCGGGCCCGTCCTGGCGCTGGCCGAGATCGTTCTCTGGATGCACGACACCGACCGGATGCTCACCTTTTACCGAGATCTCTTCGGGCTCGAGCAGATTTCGAACGACCGCGTGCCGGCGCGGTTCCTCAAGGTCTCCGACGGCCCTGGCGGCATCCCCGGAATGATCGTTCTCAGCCCTCATCCCGACCCGACCGGGCGGTTCCCGGAGGCGAAGCCGGCTCGCCCTCTGCACCACCTTGCATTCAATGTCTCAGTCGACCGATACGACTCGCTTCGGGCTGCCTGCGAGGCGGCTGGATTGAGGGTCCGGGATGGCATCCACCCTGTCCTGCCGGGCGTCCAGACGTTCTATGTCGACGACCCGGAGGGCAACGAGGTGGAGGTGATCGCCCCGGCATCGTGACGGCGACCCTGCTCTCGATTCAGGTCGGGAAACCGCGGTCAATGGGAACTGACGTGGGCCTGCCGCAGCCACTCAAGCGCGCCTGGAGCAGCGCCTTCGTAAAGGAGCCGGTGGCCCGACCGCTGATGCTCCGCAGCACCAACCTGGACGGTGACCAGCAGGGCGATCCGCGGGTCCACGGCGGGGTGGACATGGCCGTGCTCTGCTATTCGGCTGAGCACTACCCCGATTGGCGAAGCCGGCTCGGAATCGAGAAGATGGGTCCGGGCGGCTTCGGCGAGAACTTCACGATCAGCGGCCAGGATGAGCTCTCGGTCTGCATCGGCGATGTCTATCAGGTGGGGGAGGCCCGAGTGCAGGTGAGCCAGCCCCGGGGGCCCTGCTACAAGATCTCCTACCGCTGGCGCCGTCCCGACCTGCTCGGGCTGGTGGAGGCGAGCGGTCGCCACGGCTGGTATTTACGAGTGCTCCGGGAGGGGATGGTCAGTCAAGGGGTGCCCCTCGAGATGATTGAGCAGCCGAACCCGGCGTGGACGGTGCGCCGGGCCGCGGACGCCTACCGCGAGCGCCACCGGGAGATTGAACCCGCGCGCGAGCTGGCAGCACTCCGCGGCTACGCCAGTCACCTTGCGGATCGGATCACCGCCGGCCGCTGAGGCCGGTGATTCGAGCTCTAGATAGACTCGGGAGCCGCAGGGCCCGTAGCTCAGTCTGGTTAGAGCGACCGACTCATAATCGGTTGGTCGGAGGATCGAAGCCTCCCGGGCCCACCAGGCTGTCGTGTCGGTGCAGCTCTCTCCGGCAGCGATTGGGTGGTACCGCCCGTCGCGAAGCGATTAGCCCATCGAGAGAGTCGGCTGGCCCGCATGATTCACTCGGAAGCGCAGCCGTTTCGCGTCGTTTCCATCGATCGCGATGCCGAAGGTGTAGACACCGGCGCGCTCGAAGAGGATGCCATCCAGATTGATGGCCAGCGTCACGAACTGCTCGTCGCCAGGCTGCATCCCGTGCGGCCGGCCGACCGCGAAGTCGCCGCCGAAGCGCCGGATCTTGCCGTCCGGCGTCTGCACGCCCGCCGGCGTGTCCCCGAGTGGAAGTTCCTTCTCGTCCTCATCGACCAGCCTCACCTCGAAGCGGTGATGCTCGTTGGTGGCCAGCCGGTAGGGCACTCGGATGATGACCGCGAGTCCGATCCGCGCCTGGCGGACTGGCAACGCCGCCGCCTGGATCACATTCCAGACGCCACCCTGGACATAGAGCTTGCCGTCGCCCGGCGCCGTGACTGAATCGGCCAGGAAACCCTCGACGCCCATCTCGTCGGCGATCAGCCCGGGCTCGGTCACGCCAATCAATATGCCAGCAAGCGGCCGGCGGCCTCGGCTCGTGACCGGGCGCCCGCCTCAAACTTCATAATTCGGAGAG
>CAXMLP010000057.1:0-3202 GCA_964194225.1 uncultured bacterium
CCTCCCCCCGCCGGGCGGGGGGAGGACCTGAAGAGACCTGGCAGGGATCTGCCGCGAGCTGTAGGGACTATCATTCGGTACTTGCCTCGGCGGATACCGGGGCGCGGGGAGTTGTTGAAATCTAGATGGACCTCACTGAACCAGTACTTCTGACGCCCGAGGGGCTTGAACGGCTCAAGGCCGAGCTCAAGATGCAGCGGACCCGGCGGATCGAGGCCGCCGATCGTCTCAAGGAAGCCTTTCAGCCCGGGGACATCGAGGACAACCCTGAGTACGAGCAGGCTAAGGAAGAGGTCGGCATGATCGACAGCCGCATCTACGAGCTCGATGAGATGATCGGCCGAGCCGAGATCATCCACGAACACCATTCAACGGTGGCTGAACCGGGCTCCACGGTGGAGGTCGTCGAGGGCGAGGGCGCCGTCGAGACCTATCACCTGGTCGGCGCGGTGGAGAGCGATCCCACCCAGGGCCGGATCTCGGTGGACTCACCGGTTGGTCGTGCCCTCGTCGGCAAGAAGAAGGGAGACAAGGTCAAGGTCAACGCCCCCCAGGGCACGATGACCTTCACCATCAAGTCGGTCAAGTAGCGGGCAACGAGAGGCGCTTCAGATGATCGAATCCACCGGCGGTGGAGCGGACGTATCCGAGCTCCACGTCGCGCTGGACCGCCTGCGCCGCCAGCTCTGCCACTGCGGGATGAAGGGCGAGTGCCTGGGCTGTAAGGGGATCGAGATGGTCCGCCAGCAAGCTCAGGCGGTTGTCGCGGCCGCCTCCCAGCCAGTCCTCATCCAGGTCGCCCAGGAGGCGGCGATGAAGGACATGGCGAACCAGTTCGAGGGCATGGCCGAACGCCTGATGAGCGATCCCGAGATCAGGCGCGCCGCCGAGGCGATGCAGGAGCAGGTGATGAGCGACCCCGAGACGCGCCAGCTGCTCGAGGAGCTGATGAAAAAAATGGGCGGCCCGCCACCTCCCGAGGACTGATCCCGGCAAACGGAGGACTGATCCCGGCAAACGAAAGGCCCCGCCCGCGTGGGCGAGGCCTCTAAAGAATTCTGCCGGACTACCTGTGAGCGGGCTTGCCGTTCCAAAGGGGAGGGTCGCCGGCGGTCAACCTGGCCAGCATCTCGTCCTCCCTGGCCTGCGTCAGCTTGCCCGCCGCCACCTTGGCGTCGAGCTTGACCTTGATCGACGCCCGGACCTTGGCCTTGAAGTCGTCCTCTGAAAGGTTCTGTGCCGCCGCCAACTGGGACAGCGTCTGGCCGTCCTTGAGGTCCTTCTTCAGCGTCTCGACCGGCAGGTTGAGGGCTGCCGCGGCAGCCTCCAGGTAGCCACCCGTCACGTGCGGGCCGCGCGCCTTGGGGCCTTCACCGGAGCCGTGACCGCCGTGACGACCCAGCGCGGCTGCCGAGCAGAGTGAACCAGCGGCGAGGCGCTTGCTAATCTCGTCCGCCTGCGCCTGGGTCAGGGTGCCCTTGGCGACCTGGTCTTTCAGCGTGTCCGCGGCGGCGTCCCGCATCGCCTTCTCGAGCTTGGGCTGGGGAGTGCCGAGGCGAGTGGAGAGGTGTTTCAGATAGGCGCTGCAGGCGGCGTCCCTGGCGGACGCGGTGGACGGAGAGGCGGGAGTCTTGGTCGAATCGCCCTGGGTCGAATTGCCCGGGGTCGTGGTGCCCGGCGTCGAGGCGGTGGCCGCCACGGGGGCGGTGCGGATTCCAGACGCCTCCGCGGTCATGATCACCGCGCCGCCTGCGACTGCGAGCGCGCCACAGGTTGCGAGGAGGAATCGAGCGGCCATTGGGATTCTCATGCCGACAACTAACCATCCCGAACCGCTCGGCTACTACACGCTTTACGTAAAGCTTTCGTAAGAAGCTCCCGCGCGGCTCATGGGGTGGGGGCGTCAAATGCAGGTCCGAGACGGCATCGGCGTGAATAGACTGGCCGGGATGGAGACACCGGGCAGGCCGCGCAGCTGGGCGGGACGGCATGCGGTTGAGCTGTACGTCCGCACCTACTCGACCATGCTGCAGAGCTCAGGCCAGATCCGGATCGAGGCCCTGCAGCAGGCCCACATCGGCATGCAATCCGCCCTTCATCCACTGGCTGCCGAGCCGCGGGTGGACATGGGCGCCCTGATCTACTCGGCACGCCGTTTGCCGGCTGCCATCACTCGCTGCCGCCACGTCGTCCTCGGTCAGAGCGCGGGCTCGATCAAAGCGGTCCTCGGAGTGGACATCCTGGACTGGCAGAAGGTGGAGGCACCCGCCCGCCGGCGGCGCTGGTATTACGACGGCAAGGAAACCATCGCGGCCCTGATCGCCTCCGCCTCCGACATCGACGACCTGGTGCCCACGCTGGTCGCATTCCAGCTCGAATGGAACAAGATGCACGCGATCCTGCAGCACGCCGGCGTCGTGCCGGAGCGAGAGGCGATCGAGGCCACCGAGGAGGACTGGGTCCGCCTCCAGCAGGCCTGGACATTCGGGTTCCAAGACACGCTCAGGGCGGTCCGGACGCGCCGCTGTGAGATGACACTGCGCACGATCGGCAGCACCGACGTCGGCTATGCCCGGAGCGCCCACCGGTGGTGGCAGCCGATCGGCACCGCATTGGCGGACATGGGGCTGTCGGGAGCCCCCGTCTACTTCGTCTCGTCGAACCTGCACAGCCTGGTTAACGTCCTCAGCGGGGTGGCCCGCAAGATCGAGCCCGAGATCACCGAATACATCCGGGAGTTCGATCCCGAGCTCCACAACGAGCTCGCCCACATCGAAGCCGGTGAGGTGGCTGCCTCGCGCGACAACTGGCTCTATTTCGCGGCCCGGGTCCTCTTCGACAGTCACCCCCGGAAAGGTGAGTACAGCAAGCTGCGCGCGCGTCTCGAGCGCGAGGGAGGGATCCGTCACATCAAGGCGCGAGCCGGCGTGGCAGAGTCTTCCGCCCAGGTTTTCAAGCTCTCCGAGCTCGACCCGACCTGCTTCGATCCGCGGGTCGGAAAGGTCGACTCGGTGGCGCTGAAAGCGTCCAGTGCGGCGATCGTGAACATCGACTACCCACTCGGTTTCGCCGCCTACTACCTGCTTCGCGAGGTGGCCGAGCAGGTTGGCCACCTCAACGGGGTGTATGTGATGGGTAAGGCGGCCACCCTCAATGCCGACGTCGGCGACGTGATGATCGTCAATACCGTGTACGACGAGCA
>CAXMLP010000058.1:0-2616 GCA_964194225.1 uncultured bacterium
ATTGCCTTCGGCGGTGTGGTTGTAGACCACGTCCAGGATCACCTCGAGGCCGGCCCGATGGAGGGCCCTGACCATCGCCTTGAACTCGTGGACCTGCCCGCCGTCGCCGCCGGCAGAGCTGTACCTGGACTCAGGCGCGAAGTAACCGATGGAGTCGTAGCCCCAATAGTTGGTCAGGCCCTTCTCCAGGAGGTGCTGGGGATCGAGGAAGTGGTGAATCGGCATCAGCTCGACGGCCGTCACGCCGAGTCGTTGAAAGTGGTCGATGATCGCGGGGTGGGTCAGCCCGGCATAGGTGCCGCGCAGCTCCTCGGGCACCTCCGGGTGCCGCATCGTCATGCCCCTGACATGAGCCTCGTAGATGACCGTATCGGCCCAGCCGACGTTGGGGCGGTGGTCGTCGCCCCAGGGAAAGAAGGGGTCAATGACGATGCTGCGCGGCATGTTGGGCGCCGAGTCGAGCTCGCTCCGCCGCTCCTCGCCTTCGCCCCAGACGTACCCGAATACCTCCGGACCCCATTTGACATGGCCCTCGATCGCCTTGGCGTAGGGGTCCAAAAGGAGCTTCGATGGGTTGCAGCGAATTCCCTTCTCCGGCTGATACGGACCATGAACCCGAAACCCGTAGCGCTGGCCCGGGCCGACGCCGAGGACATAGCCGTGCCAGCAGAGGTCGGTGTACTCGGCCAGCTCATACGAGGCGGTCGCCCCACCGGCGTCGTCGAAGAGGACGAGCTCGACCCATTCGGCATGCTCGCTGAAGATCGAGAAGTTGGTCCCCTCGCCGTCCCAGGTGGCGCCGAGGGGGGTATGACGCCCGGGCCAGGCCGCCCTCAAATTCGCCTCCGGCTCTGCGACATCGCCTCTTAAGGTACGGGCTGAGGCGCCTCGACCCGGCCCGTCCCTACGGCGGGACTTCCCGACCCGGCCCCGGCGCGGCCATACTTCACCCGCCTGAATGCGAAACCGAGGTCGCGTCGTGATAATTGAAAACTCCGCCGAGGAGGCGAACCGGGTGGCCGAGGCACTCAACGCCGAGGGCTTCTCGTGGGTCATCTGCGCCACCGCGGCGGAGGGGCTGGCGGGCGCCACCGAGGGCCGGGCGGCGGCCGTGCTGATCGCCTGGGGCCTCCCCGATCGATCGGGCCTCGACGTCTGCCGCGACCTGCGTGCCCGCGACCCGCTGGTGCCGATCATCTTCCTCTCGGAACGGAACGATGAGGCGACCCTGGCCCGAGGGCTGGATTCCGGCGCCGACGACTTCATCGCCAGGCCGTTTCGGCGGACCGAGATGCTGGCGCGAGTGGAGGCGCACGTGCGCAAGTCGGCGGCCGCCATCCAGATGGCTCGGTCCGCGGTCGCCGCGGCGGCGGCGGAGCCGGCCGCCAACGGGAGCCAGCGGTTCGGCGACATCGAGGTCGACCTCGCGGCCCGCGAGGTTCGGGTCGCGGGCCGGGCCGTCGGTCTCGGTCCACTGGAATTCAAGCTGGTCGAATACCTCTGCCAGAACGCCGGCGTGGCGATCTCCCGCGATCAGATCATGAGCCAGGTCTACGGCTACGAGGCCGACATCTCGACCGAGCGCGTGGACCTGCTGGCGCGGCGGGTCCGGGCCAAACTCGGCGAGGGCCCGGCACGGGGCGGCCACCTCGTCGCGGTGGCCGGCTACGGCTACCGCTGGGAACGCCGCCGCCGGGAGTATTGAATGAGGAGGGTCCCGAGCTGGGACCCTCCCTGCCGTCCGGTGAGTTCCTTAGTAGGTCGGCGCCGGGTTGCGCGACACGATCCGGGGATCTGCCGTCGGGATGTGCGCATACGGGTACGAGTTGCCGGCGACCGGGCTGAAATAGCCGGCCCCGGCGACCAAAGCCGGTGCGTCGGTCACGTGTCGCAGCGAGTTGACCCCATACGCCCAGTTGTCCGCCGGCTCCAGGCCGAGGATGGCCCGGCCGAGCACGCGATGCTCGGACTCGATCATGGCAACCTGGCAGGCGATCTGGGCGAGGTCAGCCCTTCCCAGCCTGGCGAAGTCACCGACCGCCGCGATGAAGGCGGCATCGAAGACGCCCTCCAGGGTCTGCTGGGTCCCGATGAACGCCCGGAGGTCAGTGAAAGTGTCCGGGTTGGGGAAGCTGAAGGTGCCGACCAGGCCCTGCCCGCCGGCTGACTCGAAGAAGTCGAGGTGGATTTGCTCCTCGATCGCCGCGGCCTTCAGGTAATCGAGCGCGCGCCGGTCAAGGTCCAATTCCTCGGCGTTCTTGATTCCATTGCTGTAGAACGTCACTGCCAATCTCTCGGCGGTGACCGCGATGTCGAAGATGGCCTTGATGTCGCTGTCCGTGCTGGCGAGCGCGGGCAGGTTGAGAAGTCCCACTCCCGCCACACCCAGTCCACCGGCGATACCGGCCTTCAGAAATCCGCGCCGCCCGGCGAATGAGTTGAGAAGTGCGTCCGTCGCGTGCTGTGCATCCAAGTAGGTATTCCCCTCGCTTTTGGTGATGCGAGCCTGGCTCGCTGGCTATGACTCACCCCGATACGAGGCAGAGGCGCGATTGGACAAACCGATTTGTCGAGGCCCATAGAAAGCACGAGCCCGCCCGCCGCTCGGCCGGCTAG
>CAXMLP010000059.1:0-2309 GCA_964194225.1 uncultured bacterium
GGAACTACTACCAGACCACCGACAACCCCGCCAATGCCAAGTTCGTCAAGGCTTACAAATCCAAGTACGGCGCGGATCGGGTCACCGACGACCCCATCGAAGCCGGCTACCTCCAGGTCTACCTGTGGGCGGCGGCTGTCAAGAAGGCAGGCTCCACCGATCCCGAAAAGGTCAAGGCGGCGGCGGGCGGCATCACATTCGATGCTCCAGAGGGACCGGTCACCGTGAATGGCGACAACCATCACATCTCCAAGACTGCTCGCATCGGCGTTATCCAGGGCGACGGCCTTATCAAAGAAATCTGGAAGTCGTCCAAGCCGATCGAACCCGATCCGTTCCTCAAGGGCTACGAATGGGCCAAGGGGCTCTGATCTAAGTGGCGATCTGGGTTGCCCAGCTCTTCGCGGGCGTGAGCCTGGCTGCATTGCTTCTGCTCATTGCTCTCGGGCTGACATTCACGTTCGGCCAGATGAACGTGGTGAACATGGCACATGGCGAGTTCATCATGGCCGGCGCCTACATCGCCTACGTGATACAGCGCGGGCTGGGCGCCCAATCGCTCGGTATCTCCATCCCATTGGCTGTGCTCGTCTCATTCCTGGCGGCAGGGGGGCTGGGTGTTGTTCTTGAACGCACCCTGCTCCGCCGCCTCTACGGCCGACCCCTCGACACTCTGATCGTGACGTGGGGAGTGAGTCTCATCCTGCAGCAGGTCGCCCGGATGATCTTCGGCGCACCCAACGTGCAGGTGCGCGCACCTGCCTGGCTGACGGGGGGGCTGGCCCTTGGCGAGGTTACGCTGCCCTATTCACGACTTTTCATCCTCGGCCTGGTGGCGATCGCGATCGCCGCGATCTGGGTTTTCCAAACTCGACTGAGTCACGGCCGCCGAATGCGCGCCGTTATGCAGAATCGGGAGCTGGCGGCAACGTCAGGTATCCGCACCCAAGCCGTCGACATGACGACCTTCTTCATCGGCTCCGGCCTCGCCGGAGTGGCCGGTGTCGCTCTGACTCTGCTCGGTCCGATCGGGCCGACCCTCGGCACGAACTACCTGGTCGATGCCTTCCTGGTGGTCGTGGTCGGCGGCCTCGGCCAGCTCCCGGGGGCGATCCTCGCCGCTCTGGGGCTCGGTCTTCTGAACGCGACCATTGAGTACCAGACCAACGCCAGCCTGGCCAAGGTGATCGTCTTCGTGGCCATCGTCGCCTTTCTGCAGTTCCGCCCTCAGGGACTGATCGCGCAGCGCACGCGCGGCCTGGGATGAGCTCGCTGCAGAGCCGCATGGGCAGGCTTCTCAGTCCCGCGCGGGTCGGTTTCGTGGTTGTGGCGGGGATTGGCATCTTTGCTGCGCCCGCGGTGCTGCCCGACTTCTATCTGGGCCTACTTGCCAAGTACCTGTGCTTCGCGATCGTGGCCATCGGCATCGACCTGGCGTGGGGCTACGGCGGCATGCTCACCCTCGGTCAGGGAGTGTTCTTCGGACTTGGTGGCTACGCCTTCGGCCTGTACCTCAAACTCCAGGAGGCCGGCCCGGGCAAGGTGCCCGACTTCATGTCCTGGAGCGGCGTCGACCGCCTGCCCATCGCCTACGAGCCGCTTCGCCACGGGTGGTTCGCCCTTCCGGCGGTGGTTGTGGTGCCAACGCTGATCGCTGCCGGGCTGGGCGCGCTAATCTTCAGGCAGAAGGTGCGCGGAGCCTATTTTGCGATCCTCACCCAGGCGCTGGCGGCGGCGTTTGTGATCTTTCTTGTCGGTCAGCAGGCCTACACGGGGGGGACCAACGGCGTCACCAACGTGCATCGTATGTTCGGGCTCGACCTGACCGCTCCTTCTGTCCAGCGCGGCCTCTACATGGTGGTGGCGGGGGCCCTGGTGCTCACCTACCTCCTGGCTCACGCTCTGGTCACGAGCCGTTTCGGCCGCCTTCTCATCGCTGTTCGCGATGCCGAGGATCGCGTTCGGTTCCTCGGCTACGACCCCGTGCACATCAAAACGGTCGCCTTCGCCGTGTCAGCTGGCATGGCCGGCCTCGCGGGTGCCCTCTTCGTGCCCGTGGTTGGCATCATCTCGCCCGCCCTGATGGGAATTGTCCCCTCCTTCGAACTCTTGGCGGCTGTGGCCGTCGGGGGCCGCGCCACTCTCGTTGGGGCGGTGCTCGGCGCGCTTGTTGTCAACTACGCGCGCAGCACGCTAAGCGACATCTACCCCGGCGGTTGGACACTGCTCCAGGGCGCCCTCTTCATCATCGTGGTGGCAGCGGCGCCGGCGGGTTTGATGGGAGTCCCGCAATGGGCACAGCACTGGTT
>CAXMLP010000060.1:0-1642 GCA_964194225.1 uncultured bacterium
CCGCCTGCCGCGAGTGTAGGACAGCGCCCCTGCCCGGCCGTGCCACCCGGGTGTAAGAAAGGCCCATGAAGGCCGCCGTGTTGCGCAGCATCCCGTCCCCCCTCGTGATCGAGGAGGTGCAGGTCGACAAGCCCGGCCCACACGAAGTGCTCATCCGTACGGCCGCCGCGGGCGTGTGCCACAGCGACCTGCATTTCGTCGAGGGCAAGTACCCCTATCCCACCCCTGCCGTGCTCGGCCACGAGTCCGCGGGGGTGGTCGAGGAAGTCGGTGACCAGGTCACCTACGTCAAGCCCGGCGACCACGTCATCACCTGTCTGTCCGTGTTCTGTGGCGAATGCGAGGAATGCCTCTCTGGTCACCCGTCGCTCTGCCAGGCCGACTCCCGGGCTCGACCGGCGGACGGGCCCCAGCGCTTGAGCCAGGATGGGCAGCCCATGGGGCAGTTCGCCCACATGTCGAGTTTCGCCGAGCAGATGCTCATCCATGAACACGGTCTGGTGAAGATCAGGGAGGACATGCCCCTCGACCGAGCGGCCCTGATCGGCTGTGGTGTGACCACCGGCCTCGGCGCGGTGTTCACCACCGCCCGGATCGAGCCCGGATCAACCGTCGCCGTGATCGGCTGCGGAGGCATCGGGCTCAACTGCGTCCAGGGGGCCGTGATCGCCGGTGCCGGTCGGGTCATCGCGGTGGACCGTGTCGACACCAAGCTGAAGCTGGCCGAACAGTTCGGCGCTACCGACGTCGTCGATGCCAGCCTCGGCGACCCTGTAGCGCAGGTGCAGGAGCTCACCGGCGGCGGCGTCCACTATTCCTTCGAGGCCATCGGACTGAAGCGGACAGCCGAGCAAGCGTTCGAGATGCTGAGGCGGCGAGGAACGGCCACCGTGATCGGCATGATCCCGCTCGGCACCTCGGTCGAGATCCACGGCTGGGAGCTTCTGGCGGAGAAGAAGCTGCAGGGCTCCAGCATGGGATCCAACCGCTTCCGCATCGATATGCCGCGTTACGTCGATCTGTATCTGCAGGGCCGGCTCAAGCTGGACGAGCTCGTCTCCGCCCGCATCCGCCTCGAACAGGTCAACGACGCGTTCGACGCGATGAAGGCCGGCGAGGTAGCCCGCAGTGTGATTGTGTTCTCGTGAGGCGACGCGACGGAGGGACCCAACCGGGCCCCTCCGAGGTCACTTCCGTTCGCGATCTTTCTTACGCTAGGCGGCGGACGTTGGCGGCCTGAAGGCCTTTCGGCCCCTGACTGACATCGAACTCAACCTTCTCGTTCTCCTCCAGGTTGCGATAGCCCTGCTCCTGAATCGCGCTGTAATGCACGAATACGTCAGGGCCACCGTCCTGGGAGATGAAGCCGTACCCCTTCTCGGAGTTGAACCACTTCACAGTTCCAGTAGCCATAAGCAATCCCTCCTTTCCTGGCCGTCTCGGACGTCTACGTGTCCGTCGGCCTCCGGTTCAGCTGAACCGACGAGGGAACTGCTCGAAGCGACCTAGTCCTGCGATGCTGCACCCTCTGGGTCGGGCAACGTAGCAGGTTTCGGCCGCGCTGCCCGGTTTCGCGCCCACGCTGCGACCTCGGCCCGCCACCTCAGCCGACACCGCGATCCACACCCCTCCAATACGGCTC
>CAXMLP010000061.1:0-1564 GCA_964194225.1 uncultured bacterium
TCGTGGTCGCCGACGTCGGCCAGAACCAAATCTGGGCGGCTCTCTGGTGGAACTACTCGAAGCCCGGGCTGTTCATCAACTCGGGCGGCGCCGGGACGATGGGGTTCGCGCTCCCCGCAGCCATCGGCGCTAAGTTCGGCCGGCCCGAAAAGGACGTCTGGTGCGTGGCGGGGGAGGGCGGATTCGTGATGACCGCCCAGGAGCTGTCGGTTGCCGTGGAGCACAAGCTGGATGTCAAGATCGTGCTCCTCAACAACTTCTCGCTCGGCATGGTGCGCCAGTTCCAGGATGACTTCTACGGCGGCGTTCGCTCGCAGGTGGACCTGACCGAGATGCCCGACTTCGTGAAGCTGGCGGACGCCTATGGCCTCAAGGGCCGCCGCGTCGAGCGCTTCGAGGACATCGCGCCGGCGCTCGACGAGGCCCAGCGGACGAAGGGCCCGTTCCTGATCGACTTTCAGATCGACCCGGAGGCGAATGTCTATCCGATCGTGCCCCTGGGCAAGGGCATCAGCGACTTCTGGGAGCTGCCCAATGGTGCATGACCGCCTCCGGGTCCTGGCGGTCACCGTGGAAAACCACCCCGGGGTGATGTCCCGGGTCAGCGGGATGATCCGCCGCCGCGGCTTCAACATCCAGACCGTGACCGTTGGACCGAGCGTGGTCGAGGGGCGCTCGCGCATGACCCTGACCGTCGACGCCGGCTATGCCGAGGTGGACCAGGTCGCCAAGCAGCTCGACCGGCTCATCGAGGTGATCCAGGTCGAGGACATCACCGACGTGCCCACCGTCAGCCGCGAGCTGCTGATCGCGCGCGTCAACGACCTGCCGCTCGTGGTGGAGCAGTTCGGCGCCCGCAAGCTCGGCGAGGGCATAGTTGAGCTGACCGCCGACAGTGACACGATCGAGGAATTCATCGATTTCCTGAAGCCCTATGGGATTACGGACCTGGCCCGGACGGGGCCGGTGGCAATGAGGAGAACCGCCTGAAAATGAAGATGTACTACGACGCTGACTGTCCAACAAAGTTGGGGGAGAAGGTTGCCGTGCTGGGCTACGGCTCGCAGGGCCGGGCCCACGCCCTCAACCTGAAGGACAGCGGTGAGGATGTGACGGTCGGCCTCTACCCCGGCAGCCGGTCCCGGGCTCGGGCGGAGGCCGACGGCCTGCGCGTCAGCGATGTCGCCGAGGCGGTGAGGGAAGCCACCGTGATCATGGTTCTCACCCCCGACGTCGGTCAGGCCCGCCTCTACAGAGAATCCGTCGAGCCCAATCTCAAGAAGGGCGACATGCTGATGTTCGCCCACGGTTTTTCGATCCACTTCGGGCAGATCAAGCCCCAGGAGGGCGTCGACGTCACAATGATCGCCCCCAAGGCCCCCGGTCACCTGGTCCGCTCAACCTACGAGGAGGGCGCCGGCACTCCCTGCCTGGTGGCGGTGCAGCAGGACGCGACGGGAAGGGCGCGGGAGCGGGCGCTCGCGTACGCGAGGGCGATCGGAGCCGGCCGGGCGGGGATCCTCGAGACGAACTTCAAGGAGGAGACCGAGACCGACCTCTTCGG
>CAXMLP010000062.1:0-12247 GCA_964194225.1 uncultured bacterium
TCCGACAACACCTATTGGCTTGACAACTGCTTCACAGCCGCGGACGTCCAACCCCACCTGGTTTACGGATCCGCCGTCGACAACCAGCGAGCGGTGACGGTTCGGGGCACCTTCCTCCAGAACCGGGAATACCTGGAGTTCTACTACCAGGGCCACTACACGGTCGTCGAGATGGAGGCCGGCCCCTTCCTGGATGTCTGTTACGAAAGCTCGCTGCCCGGCCGCCACCCGGTCGGAGAGAACATCAGCATGACGCGGCTGGGCTTCGACCTCGGCATCGTCCATTACGCGTCGGACACCCCCTACACACAGGCGCGGACACTCGGCGCCCGCGGGCTCAGCTACCGGGGCATGGACTCAACCTATGCCTCGGCCGTAGCCGTGGCGCGGCGAATCCTCTCCCAGGAGGGAGCCCTCCTCAGCTAGCGGTTCGGGTTCCAGGTACCAGTCGGAACCCTGGGCGAGATAGGCAAGCAACATGCCATGCCGAAGGCCGCGATGGCTTACCTGGAGGCGGTCGAGGCCGGCCCAGTCGAGCAGCAGCAGCAGCACCTCAACACCTCCCCGCATCGCTCGGATCCGGCTCGCGCTCAGGCCGATCCTCTCACCCACCCGGCCGGCTTCAGCTGCGTCGAGCCGTGCTTCGGCGCGCAGCAGCGTCTCGGTCGTGAGCACCGTCGGGGGCCGCCGGGCGGAGAGGAGGAGGGGCAGGTTGGACGCCGTACCGCCGGTCACGACCAATTTGCGGGCGTCGCACTCGGGCGCGTCGCTGAGCAGTCGCAACGCCTCAGCCCGGAGGGCCATCCGCTCACCGGGCCGGGGCGGATCAGAGAGATGGCGCTCGCTCAGGACTCCACTCCCGATCGCCAACGATCGCCAATCCACGATCCGGCGCCCGATCGCAACGACGAGCTCGGTGCTGCCACCTCCGAGATCACCCATCAGCCACTGGCCCCGGCCCGCCTGGCCGGACGCGACGCCGGCGAAGCTGAGCTCAGCCTCTCTCTGGCGTGAGATCAGATGGACCGGCACAGCGATGGCGGCCGCCGCCGCGGCCAGGAATTCGGCGCCGTCCTCCGCCCGTCGCACGGCCTCGGTCGCGCCGGCGACCAGATGCTCGAAATCGTGTTCGCGGCTGAGTGCGATGACGCGCCTCAGCGCACTGATCGCTTCCGCTGATTTGGTGGCGCCGAGGCGGCCCGTCCGGGCCACCTCGGCACCCAGCGACGGCATCTCCACGAAATGGGCGACCTCAACCAGCCCGCCTGCATCCGCGTCGGCGACCAGCGCGTGCACGGTGTTGCTGCCGATGTCGACCGCCGCCAGCCGCATGGCTGGAGGATAGGCGGCGAAAAGAGCCTCGGCCCACTCTGGTGGCCGTTACAGTCCACTACGATCGGGAGTGGTGGAAAACGTCAATCGGACGGCGCCTGCCCACGAGGCCTCCACCAGCCATCCCTATCTCAACCGCGAGCTGTCCCGGCTCGACTTCGACGAGCGGGTGCTGGCGATGGCGGAGGACCGCACCCTGCCGCTCCTCGAGCGCGTTCACTTTCTATCCATATTCAGCCGCTCGATCGACGAGATGTTCCAGATCCGGGTGGCCGGGCTGCAGGAGCAGGTCCAGGCGGCGGTACCGACCACGGCGCCCGACGGGATGAGTCCAATCGAGCAGCTGCGCGCGATCCGCGTCCGGGTCGAGGGCTTCATGTTGCGCACGGTCGAGCTCTTCAACAACGATCTGCGGCCAGCGCTCGAAGCCGCCGGAATCCGGATCCGCGACGCTGAATCGCTGACCAAGAGCGAGCGCCTGCACCTGGCCGCCGAGTTCCGTGAGCATATCTTCCCGGTCCTCACCCCTCTCGCCGTGGACCCGGCCCATCCCTTCCCCTACATCTCGCACCTCTCGCTCAACCTGGCGGTGATAGTTCGCGACCCCCTGCGCCGCGTGCAGCGGTTCGCACGGGTCAAGGTGCCACCCCTGCTGCCCCGGTTCACTCCCCTGCCCGAGGGCCGCGGTTACCTCCCCCTCGAGCAGCTGATAGCGATCAACCTGCAGTCCCTCTTTCCGGGGATGGAGGTGGTTGACCATCATCCCTTCCGGATCACCCGCGACGCTGATCTCGACCTGGTCGAGAGCGAGGCCGAGGATCTGCTCTTCGCAATCCAGAGCGAGCTGCGGCGGCGGCGCCGGCAGGGCCGGGCGGTGCGACTCGAGGTCGATCCCGACCTGCCGGCCGAGGTGCTCGAGTTGCTGGTGCGCGAACTCGAGCTGGATCCGATCGACGTCTACCCAGTACCGGGGCTGCTCGACCTGGGTGGGCTGGAGGCGTTCAACGAGCTGGACCGGCCGGAGCTCAAGCCAGACGCCTGGACACCGATCACGCAACCCCGCCTGCGCTCGACCCGCTCAGCACCAAATGACATCTTCGCGGTGCTCGCTGCCGGCGACGTCCTGGTTCAGCACCCCTACGACTCCTTTACCACCTCGGTCGAGGCTTTCATCGACGAGGCGGCCAGCAATCCGCACGTGCTGGCGATCAAGCAGACGCTCTACCGGACCTCGGCCGCCAGCCCGATCGCCAAGGCCCTGGTGCGCGCCGCCGAGGCGGGCAAGCAGGTGGTCGCCCTGGTTGAGCTCAAGGCGCGCGGCGATGAGCAGGCGAACATCGCCTGGGCCCAGGCCCTTGAGGAGGCCGGCGTCCACGTCGTCTACGGTCTCGTCGGCCTCAAGACGCATGCCAAAGTGACACTGGTCGTTCGCCTGGAAGAGTCGGGAATCCGCTACTACATCCACATCGGGACCGGCAATTACAACCCCCGGACGGCCGAGGTCTATGAGGACGTCGGCCTGCTCTCGTCGGCGCCCGACCTGGGGCTGGACGTCAGCGAGCTATTCAACCTTCTGACGGGCTACAGCCGCCAGCGCCGCTACCGCCGGTTGCTCGTGGCTCCGCCCACGCTGCGTCCGGCAATGCTGGACCTGATCCGGCGCGAGGGTCAGGAGAAGGACGGCCGGATCATCATCAAGGTCAACAACCTGGTCGACCAACAGGTCATCGACGCCCTCTACTCGGCAGCCCAGGCCGGGGCCGAGATCGATCTGATCGTGCGCGGGATCTGCTGCCTGCGACCCGGCGTGCCGGGGCTGTCGGAGGGCATTCGGGTTCGCTCCATCGTTGGCCGCTTTCTCGAACACTCGCGTCTCTTCCGTTTCGGGAGCGAGCAGCGCGGGGTGGACTTCTATCTTGGCTCGGCCGACCTCATGCCCCGTAACCTCGACCGCCGGGTCGAGGCAGTGGTGCCGATTCTCGATCCGGCCTTGCGCGAGCGCCTCGAGGCGACTCTCAGGATCGCCCTCGCTGACGACACGCTCGCCTGGCAGCTGGGTCCGGAGGGAGCCTGGAGCAAGGTGCCCACCGTGGCCGGGGTCAACTCGCAGGAGCTGCTTCAGGAGAATGCCCGAGAGCGGGCCGCCGGACGCGCCGGCGCTCTTAATGGTGGCCCCGACGAGCCCAACGGCAACCACCCGGCCCCGGCGAGTGAGTTGACCGGCGGTACCGCCCCGGCCCGTCGCGTCAAGCGCAATGGCAAGGGCCACTCCAAGGCCTACTCCAAAGAGCACGACCGGGGGCCGGCCCGGGAGACTGGCAAGGACGCCGGCAAAGCGCGCCCCAAGGCGGGCTCGAAAGGCGGCGCCAAGGCCCACGCCAAGGCCGACGCCAAGGCCGAGTCGAAGGCGCGTGCCAAGGACCGTTCCCGTTGATCGAACGCGAGATCAAGCTCGCCGCCGGACCGGGCTTTCACCTGCCTGACCTGGGCGCCATCGATCCCGAGGTCACCACCGAGCCGCCAGAGGAGTTCCGGATGGAGACCGTCTACCACGACACCGAGGACCTCCGGTTGGCTCGCTGGGGATGCTCTCTTCGGCACCGGTCAAAGGAGGGCTGGACCCTCAAGCTGCCCTCGGACAAGGGCGGGCCTCTCCTGGAGCGGACCGAGATCACCGTCCCGGGACCGGCCAAATCGCCACCCGCGGCGGTCCTTGAACCGGTTCGCGCATACCTCCGGCGCGCCCCCCTGCAGCCGGTCGCCAGGCTTTCCACCCTTCGCCACCGGGTCCGGCTTGTGAACAGCGCCGGTCTGCGCCTCGCCGAGGTCGTCGATGACGAGGTGTCGGTCCTCGATGGCCGGCGCGTGGCGGCCCGCTTTCGAGAGATCGAGGTCGAGGTGATGCCGGCCGGCGATCACCTCCTGCAACCTCTGCTCACGCGCCTCCGCGCGGCCGGCGCGGGACCCTCCGACGGCACGCCCAAGCACGTCCGCGCGATCGGGCCGCAGGCGGCGGGACCGGCCGAGGTGGCGCCTGCCGCGCTTCCCCCGAAAGCCTCGATCGGGGAGGTCGTGACCAATGCAATCGGGGTTTCCGTGGCCGGACTCCTGAAGCACGACCCCGGCGTGAGGCTGGGGGGCGACGCCGAGCACGTCCACCAGGCCCGGGTCTCGGTGCGCCGACTTCGATCCAACCTGCGGACATTCGACGGACTGCTCGACGCCGAGGCGATCGCTCCCCTGCGCGACGAGCTCAGCACGCTCGGCAACGAGCTGGGCGGCCTGCGCGACCGCGAGGTGCTCGTGGAGCGGCTGCACGGGCGGCTGCCGCTGCTCCCCGCCGAGGATCGGAGAACCGCGAGCGAGCTCCTGAAACGCCTGCAGAGGGAGATCGCTCAGCACCGCGTGACGGCTGTCCGGTTCATGGATTCGAGCCGCTACCTGGACCTGCTCGAGAGCCTGGTCCAGCTGGCCCGGAATCCGCCCCTGGTGGAACCGGGGGAGGCCGATTCCGGGCGATCGGGGGCCCTCGTCCTCAAGCCCTGGCGGCGACTGCGCCGCGCGGTCAGGGAATTGCCCGAGGATGATCCCCCTGACGCGCTGCTCCACCAGATCCGGATCTATGCCAAGCGCGTCCGCTACGCGGCCGAGGCGGTGGCCCCCGTCGCCGGCAAGGACGCGGTGCAATTCGCCAAGGCCGCCGCCGCGCTCCAGACAGTGCTCGGGGAGCACCAGGACAGCGTCACCGCCGAGGCCTGGCTGCGAAGCGCGACGGCAAGCTCCAGCTCGGTCCGGCGCGCCTACGTCGCGGGCGAGCTGGCCGCCCTCGAACGAGCCCAGGCACTGGAGATGCGCAGTCGCTGGCGGGCCACCTGGGATGAGCTCGATCGCCGGCAACTGCGGGCCTGGATGCAATGAATCAGCTCCCCGGCGGCGAGGCACGGATCATCGACGTCGCCGATGCCGGCGCGGTCCGGGCGGCGGGCGGCGTCGTCTGCCGACCGGGACCCGCCCGCCTGGTCGAGGTGGCGATCATTCACCGGCCCGCCTACAACGATTGGAGCTTTCCCAAGGGCAAGCTCGACCCGGGGGAGAGCCTCGAGGCGGCGGCGGTCAGGGAGGTGGCCGAGGAGACGGGGTTCACCTGCGAGCTGCTCGATGCCATCGGTTGTACGGAGTACGTCGACCGGCGGGGCCGGCAGAAGATTGTCTGTTACTGGCGGATGCGTCCCACGAGCGGCCGGTTCTCCCCCGGCGACGAGGTGGACGAGCTTCGCTGGCTGACGATCGAGGAGGCACTCCCCCTGCTGACCTACGAGCGCGATCGGGCCATTCTCCGTCAGCTCAGCGAGGCCTGAGCGCGTTTCGCCAGCTCAGCCGGGTCTGAACGCATTTATATAGGGTGAACAGCATGCCGAAAACACGCGTCGTCAAGGATTCGATGGGCGAGATGGAGGTTCCGGAGAACGCCTATTACGGCGCCTCGACCATGCGCGCCGTGCAGAACTTTCCGATCTCCGGGATCCGGTTCCCACGGCCCTTGATCCGCTCGCTCGGCCTCATCAAGAAGGTCGCCGCGCAGGTCAACGGCGAGCTCGGCCTGATACCGGCGGAGATGGCGGGGCCGATCGCACAGGCCGCCCAGGAGGTGGCCGACGGCCGCTGGGATGAGGAATTCCCGATCGATGTCTACCAAACTGGGTCCGGCACCTCGACCAACACCAACGCCAACGAGGTCATCGCCAACCGCGCCAACGAGCTTCTCGCCGGAACGGCGCAGACCAGGGTCCACCCGAATGATCATGTCAACCGCTGTCAGTCGTCCAACGACGTCATTCCGACGGCGATCCACCTGGCCAGCTCGATGACGATGATCGAGGACCTGCTGCCGGCGCTGGAGCAGCTCCGAGGGTCGCTCGACAGCAAGGCGCGCCAGTTCATGCCGATCTTCAAGACCGGCCGCACACACCTCCAGGACGCGACCCCGATCCGCCTCGGCCAGGAGTTCGCCGGCTATGCCGGCCAGCTCGAGGAGAGCGCGGCTCGGGTGCGGCAGGCGCTGGCCGACCTGACTCCCGTCGCGCTCGGTGGGACGGCCGTCGGCACCGGCATCAACGCCCATCCCGAATTCTCCCGGCGCGCCTGCGCGCTGCTGGCGAGCTGGACCGGCGTCGGCATCAGCGAGACGTCCAATCACTTCCACGCCCAGGCGACCCTTGACTCGCTGGTCTCCGCCCACGGCCGGCTGAAGACCGTGGCGGTGAGCCTGTGGAAGATCGGCGGCGACATTCGGCTGATGGGCTGCGGGCCGCGCGCGGGAATCGGAGAGCTGATACTCCCCGAGGTCCAGCCGGGCAGCAGCATCATGCCGGGGAAGGTGAACCCCGTGATCATCGAGTCGCTCACGATGGCCTGTGCCAGGGTGATCGGCAACGACACCACGATCACCCTCTGCGGCCAGTCGGGCAGCTTTTTCGAGCTGAATGTGATGATGCCGCTGGCCGGCGTCTCGATGTTGGAATCGATCTCCCTCCTCGCCCGTTCGGCAGTGAACTTCGCCACCCGCTGCGTCGACGGGCTGGCGGCCACCGAGCGGGGCCCGGAAACGGTCGAGAAGGGCCTCATGCTGGCTACCGCCCTGGCGCCGGTGCTGGGGTACGACGAAGCGGCAAAGATCGCCAAGGAGGCGGGCCGTTCGGGGCGCACAATCCGCGAGCTCGCCCGCGAGCGGGGCCTGGACGAGGCCACCCTGACCCGTGTCCTTGATCCCGCCAAGATGACCGAGCCGGGGCTCGAGGGCGGCGCCGCCGGAGGCTGACCTGACTCCGCTCAGGCGCGCTGGGCAGGCGCGCCTGGGTCGCCGTCGGTCGACTCCCACTGCGGGTTGGTCAGAGCGGTGAGCACATGGTCTCGCCACGCGCCGCCGATGAACAGGTAGTCCCGGGCATAGCCTTCGACTGTGAATCCGAGGCGCCGGAGCACCGCGTTGCTGCGCACGTTGTGGGGCATGAAGTTGGCCATCACTCGATGGAGGTTGAGACCTCCAAATGCATACTCGATCGCCGCCTGCAGCCCCTCATGCATGTAGCCCTGACCCTGCCGGCGCGCCGCCACCGCGTAGCCGAGCACGCACATGTCCGCGGGACCGCGCACGATCGATGTCAGGGAGATCTGGCCAACCACCTCCCCGGGATCCTCGCGCAGGAACATGAAAAGCATCACCGCGGCGCCGCTCTCGAATGCCCTGTGGTGCCGGCCGACCTGAACGCGCCAGAAATCCTCGGTCAGGAAGTCGGCCGGCCGGGGAGGTTCCCAGGGCGCCATGTGCTCCCGGTTTTCGGTGAAAAAGCGAAGCAGCGCGGGCACATCCTCCTCGGTGGCGATCCTGACCACGAGTCGATCGGTGCGCAGGAGCGGTTTCAGAGCGGCAGTTCCAGAAGGACCACATCCTCCCCCCAGTAGTCGGCCTGGAGGTGCCCCGATTCCCGAAAGCCGAGGGAGCGGTAGAGGGTCTGGGCCGCATCCAGCTTGGGAGTTGTCTGCACCCACACCTTCGTGACGCCGGCGCGTCGGGCGCGGCTGATGGCGTGCTCCACCAGGGCGCGGCCGACGCCGCGGCGGTGCCGTGCGGGATCGACCGCCATCCGGTCAACGAGGCACGTGCCGGTCGGAAAGCTGCAACGGATGACGCCGACAAGCTCACCGTCGATATGGGCCGTGAACAGCTCGAACCCTCCTCTGAGCCAGGCTGCGACCTCTTCAACGCCCGGTACCTGGTCGGCGATCAGCCGGTCATCGATTGCGTCCCGGTGTCGATCCCAGGCTCGGGAGAAGAGCCCGGCGATGGCCGCCGCGCTGCCCGAGCTGGCCAGCGTGATGCGAGGCTGGTGCCGGAAGAGGCGCACTGCCCTCACCCACCCGATGAGTTCGCCGGCGCCCTGTGCGTCATCAACACGCTGCTAGAGTAGCCGCGCTCATGGAGCTGCTACAGCAGGCGCAAACCCTCTACCGGGCGGGGGACATGCACGACGCGCTCGAGGTCGCCCAGGCTGCCTGCGAACGAAAACCCCACGACGCCGAGGCCTGGTGGCTGCTCGGCTGCATCAGCCGGCACACCGAGATGCCGGCGGCGAGTGAGGAGGCCTTCCGCCGCGCCGCTCAGCTTTCCAAGCGCCGGCCGGCTCCTCTCCGAGTTGGCGAAACCGCCTTTCAAAAGCTCGTGGACGATGCGCTCGCCGGACTCTCCCGTGACGCTCGAAAGCGACTCGCCGCGACCCGTGTCCAGATCGCGCAGTTACCGGCCGCTGCTGCCGTGCGGGCGGGGGTCTCACCGGACGCTCTCGTCCTCAGGGTGCGCCAGCCAGAGGATGTGCTGACCCTCTTCCAGGTGAACTTCGAGAACCGCTCCGCTGCCCCGGGCGACCTCGCCAAACTCGTCGGGCGGACGCTGGCGAAGGCCTGAGAACGGCCTTGCGGCTAATCTTTCGCCTGATGAGAATTCAACAGTTCCGGACCAGGGGCCTGGCTTTGGCGGCGGCGGCGGCCGTCCTCTCCTTTGCATGCGGCAGCTCGGGGGGCGGATCAACCAGTGCCGGAACCGGGGACACCATTATCTTCGGGGCTCCGCTGGGTCTCACCGGCTCACTCTCCAAGGAGTCTCAGCTGACGCAGCAGGGCTATGACCTCTGGCAGGATTGGATCAATCAGCAGGGTGGCATCAACGTCAATGGCGTGAAGCACCCGGTCAAGATCAAGTACTACGACGACACCAGCAAGGCCGACCAGTCCGCCGTGCTGATGCAAAAGCTGATCACCGAGGACAAGGCACAGTTCCTGCTCGGTCCATACGGCAGCGCCGCGACCGCCACTGACGCCGCCATTGCCGAGAAGAACCAGATCCCGATGGTGGAGGCGAATGGCGCCGCCCAGTCGATCTTCAGTAACAACTACCGCTACACGTTCGGCGTTCTGAGCCCCGCCAACAAGTACCTGCTGGGCGTGATCGACCTGGCGGCGACCCTCAGCCCCAAGCCGACCAAGATCGCGATGCTGAGCGCCGATGACAATTTCTCGCTTGAGGTGGCCGACGCCATCATCCAATACGCGCCCACCAAGGGCATGACGGTGGTCCTCTACAAGAAGTACAAGAACGGTTCGACCAACCTGGTGGCGGAGGTCCAGGCGGCCAAGAATGCCAACCCCGACATAGTGCTCAACTCGGGCCACCTCCAGGAAGCGATCGCCATCAACAAATCAGCCAAGGAACAGCAGCTGAACGCCAAGATGTTCGGCTACTCGGTCGGCCCTTCAACGCCTGACTTCATCAGCGCGCTCGGTAAGGACGCCGATTACGTCTACGACGGATCGCAATGGACCCCTCAGGTCAAGTACAAGAACACGTTCTACCTATCGGTCAAGGATTATGTGGAGGCGTACAAGAAGAAGTACCCCGGCCAGGGTGACCCCGACTACCACGTTGCAGAGTCGACCGCCGCCTGCCTGGCCTTCCAGAGGGCGATCGAGAACGCCAAGTCGACTGACGCCAAGAAGGTGCGCGACGAACTGGCCAAGCTCGACGTCGAGACCTTCTTCGGGCGCATCAAGTTCGATGAGCGGGGCATCAACACCTTCAAGCCGATGGTCGTCGAGCAGATCCAGAGCGGCGTTCACCACACCGTGTTCCCGCCCGAGGTGGCCGACGCGAAGGCGATTTACCCGACACCGGCGTGGGATCGGCGCTGATCCGCCGCAACCCGCTGCCAACGCGCGGGCTCCGGGAATCGTCTCACCTGCACCCACGGCCCTGAGCTGAATGCTGCAGAACCTGCTGCAGCTGATCGTATTCGGCCTGCTCGTGGGCGGCGTCTACGTGGCTGTGGGCGTGGGCTTTGCGCTCGTCTGGGGAGTCCTCAACATCGTCAACCTCGCCCATGGGGCATTGGTCATCACGGGCGCCTACCTCACCTGGAAGCTGTTCACGACCTACGGTATCGACCCCTTCCTGACCCTGCCCGTGGACGCCGTGCTTCTCTTCGCGCTCGGCTACACCCTGCAGCGGGTCGTGATCAATCGCATCATCCGGGCCCCTCTCCTCTTCACGTTCCTGCTGACGTTCGGAGTGAACTTGATCGTCATCAATGTCCTGCTCTTCCTCTTCAAGTCCGACTTCCGGTCGGTGACAACCAGCTATTCCGGCGCCGGGCTCAACCTGGCGGGAATCGTGCTCCCCTATACGCGGCTGGCCTCGCTCGGGATTGCTCTGCTGCTGGCTCTGGTCCTCGCCATCATCCTCAATCGAACCCGCACCGGGCTCGCGATTCAGGCGGTCGGCGCGGATCGTGACGCAGCCCAGCTGGTGGGCATCGATCTCCGGCACACCTATGCCCTGACCTTCGGCCTCGGCGCGGCCTGCGCTGGAGTGGCGGGTGGTCTCATCACCTTGATTCAGGCGATAACTCCGACAGCGGGCGAGCCGTACACCCTGCAGGCGTTTGTGGTGGTGATCCTCGGCGGCCTCGGCCGCGTCTCGGCGACCGTGGTCGGGGGCCTCCTGTTCGGGCTGATCGAGGTCTTCGCGCAGAGCATTCCGGGCTCCGGCTCGGTCTATGCCAACGCGATCGCCTTCGGGTTGCTGGTACTGGTCCTCCTCACCCGGCCGCAGGGTCTCTTCGGCAGGCTCCAGTAATGGCCCAGGCGGCTTTCAGCACCCGCCCCGACTCCTCCGGCCGCCGTTGGCGGCGCATCTTTCTCGCAATTGGTGCGGTGGTGCTGCTCTACGGGCTCATCGCACCGTTGACCTCCACCGATGCCGCCCAGGCGGCGGGAGTCCCGCTCCTCACCGACAAGCTCTGGTTCCGGATCGCCACCTACATCGCGATGTTCGTCATCCTCGCCACCGCCTGGAACCTAGTTGGCGGGCTGACCGGCTACGCGGCATTCGGCAACGTCGCCTTCTTCGGCATCGGCGCCTATGCGACGGGGATGCTGATCGCCAAAGCGAAATGGCCTTTCCTGCTCGCGCTGCCGTTCGGCCCCCTCTGCGCCGCCGTGTTCGCCGGGCTCATCGGGCTGCCCCTGCTCCGACTGCGAGGGCACTATTTCGCCGTTGCCAGCCTCGGGGTCGGTGTTGCGGTGGGCGAGCTGGTCCAGAACATCGAATACCAGGGCAAGCCCGTTTTCGGCGGCGCCAGCGGCCTCTTCCTGCCGATCTTCGGACAGGACATCCTCTTCTTCTACCTGATGGTCGGCGCCGCCGGACTGGCGATACTGACGACCTGGGTCGTGCTGCGGAGCCGCTTCGGCTACGGGCTGATTGCCATCCGCGAGAACGAGGAGGCGGCCGCGGTCATGGGCGTGGATACGACTCGCTACAAGGTGAGCGCGTACGTTCTCTCGGCGGCGCTGACCGGCCTGGCCGGCGGCATCTTCGCCCAATGGAACGTCTTCATCAACCAGGAGAACGTCTTCCCGATCGACTTCAACGTTCAGATGATTCTGATGGCGCTGGTGGGAGGCGCGGGAACGCTGTTTGGACCGGCGGTTGGGGCGGTCGCACTCCAGCTTCTGATCCAGTTCCTCTCCGGCAGCCTGCCTATCTCCGCGGACATCCCGTTCGTGCCCCTCGCCGCGCGCCCGATCATGGCCCAGATCATCCTCGGCGTGCTGCTCGTGGTGGTCGTAATCTTCGTGCCCCGCGGCGTGATCGACTTCTTCGGCGGCCAGAGCCGGCTCTCGCTCGCCTACCTGCGCCGGTCCCTGCGGGATACGTCGGTTTGAGCAGCCCGGCCACCGGACAGCTCGAGCTGGAGGGGGTCACCAAACGATTCGGGGGAGTGGCGGCCCTCGACGGCGTCAGCTTCAAAGTGGCCGAGGGCGAAATCCTGGGGATCATCGGGCCCAACGGGGCCGGCAAGAC
>CAXMLP010000063.1:0-5998 GCA_964194225.1 uncultured bacterium
CACGACATCGGCAAGAACATCGTCGGGGTGGTGCTGGGCTGCAACAACTACGAGGTGATGGACCTCGGTGTGATGGTTCCCGCCGACCGCATCCTCGACACGGCGGTTGCCGAGAAGGCCGACGCGGTTGGGCTGTCCGGGCTCATCACGCCCTCGCTGGATGAGATGGTCAACGTCGCCCGCGAGATGCAGCGCCGCGGCCTCCAGATCCCGCTCCTGATCGGAGGCGCCACCACGTCGAAGCAGCACACCGCGGTTCGCATCGCGCCCGAGTACGGCCGGCCGACGCTCCACGTGATCGACGCCTCACGAGTGGTGGGCGTCGTTTCGGACCTGCTCGACCCGCTCCGCCGCGTGGAGCTCGACCGGACCAACCGCGACCTTCAGCAAAAGCTCCGCGATCAACACGCGGGGAAGGCCACCCGGCCCATCCTCTCGCTCGCGCAGAGCCGCGCGAACAGCGCCCGGTTGGACTTCGACGACCTTCCCACGCCGCCCTTCACCGGCAGCCAGGTCGTGGAACCGGACCTCGCCACGCTCCGCGAGTACATCGACTGGACCTTTTTCTTTCACGCCTGGGAGTTGCGAGGCCGCTTCCCCGCCATCCTCGACCACCCGGAGATGGGTGAAGCTGCTCGCGAGCTCTACGCGAACGCGCAGGTACTTCTCGACGAGATCGTCAACGCAGGATCGCTGCAGGCACGCGGTGTCTATGGCTATTGGGCCGCGCACTCAGACGGAGACGACATCTTGCTCGAGGGTGGCGTTCGCTTCCCGATGCTTCGCCAGCAGGTCGACCACGGCGAGGAGCGGCCCTACTATTCGCTGGCCGATTTCGTAGCCGCGGCGGGCGATCATTTGGGCGCATTCGCAGTGACCGCCGGCCATGGCGCCGACGTCCTCGCGAAGAGGTACGAGGCCGAGAACGACGATTACCGGGCGATCATGGTCAAGGCCTTGGCCGACCGGTTGGCCGAGGCCTTTGCGGAATACCTGCACGAGCTGGTCCGCACGCAGTGGTATGGGGACGGCAAGCTGGCCAAGGAGGACCTGATCGCCGAGCGCTACCGGGGAATTCGCCCTGCCTTCGGCTACCCGGCCTGCCCCGACCACTCCGAGAAGGGCAAGCTGTTTCGGCTGCTCGACGCTGGGCGGGCCGGCATGGAATTGACCGAAAACTTTTCGATGCTCCCCGCCGCCGCCGTCTCCGGACTCTACTTCGCACACCCGCAGGCGAAGTACTTCGCCGTCGGCAAGGTCGGCCGGGACCAGGTGCTCGACTATGCGCGGCGCAAGGAGATGAGCCTCGAGGAGACCGAGCGGTGGCTCCGGCCCAACCTCGGCTACGAGACCCGCTGAGCGGCGACCGCCTTCCAGGTCTGGCCGCTGGGGCCGTCGGTGACCTGCACACCGAGGGTGGCGAGTTCGGTCCGAAGGCGATCCGCTGTGGCATAGTCGCGGGCTGAGCGAGCCAGGTCGCGCTGCGAGAGGAGTTCCGCGGCCCCGTCTGGCAGCGCTCCCGAGAGCGGGGCGGCCCGGTCAAGGCTCAGCCCGAGCACCCGGTCCCAATCCAGGAGCAGCCCTGCCTTGGCTCCCGGCGCCAGCTCAGAGCGGACCAGGTCGGCAACCAGCGCCATCACGGTTGGCAGGTCCAAATCGTCTTTGATGGCGTTCCGGAACGCCTCCTGGTAGCCGGCTCGCGGACCGGAAGGGCCGCCCGTCCAGGCGGCAACCTTCTCGCGCAGGTGACGAAGGGCCTTGTCCGCGCCTGCCATCGCCTCGGGGCTGAAGTTGAGCGGCGCCCGGTATTTGGCCTGGAGGGCGAGGTAACGAAAGGCCAGCGGATCGTGGCCCTGTTCCTCCAGCTCGGTGATTCGGAAGAAGTTGCCGGCTGACTTGGCCATCCGGGTGCCGCTGAGAAAGAGCAGCTGGCCGTGGACCCAGCAGCCGACCACCTGCCTGCCGGTGACCCCCTCGGACTGGGCGATCTCAGCCTCATGATGGGGAAAGACGTTGTCCGCCCCGCCGGTGTGGATGTCGAAGCTATCGCCGAGCAGCGACATCGACATCGCCGAGCACTCGATATGCCAGCCCGGAAACCCCGGGCCCCAGGGACTGTCCCAGAGCTGAAGGCGGTTCTCTCCGCTCTTCCACAGGCTGAAGTCGAGCGGGCTTCGCTTGCGTGGGTCGGGGTCGCCCTTGGTGCCCGAGAGGAGGTTTTCGGTGGTGTTGTTGGAGAGCCGGCCGTAGCTGGGAAAGCTCGCGATGTCGTAATAGACGTTACCGTCCGCCTCGTACGCATGACCCCGTTCGATGAGCTTTGCGATCAGCTCGATCATCTGCGGCACGTACTCGGAAGCGCGTGGCAACGCGTCCGCAGGGCGGATGTTGAGGCGAGCCTCGTCGGCCAGGAATGCCGCGGTGTAGTGGGCGGCGATCTCGGCCGTCGACTTTTGTTCGAGCCGCGCTGATAGGAGCATCTTGTCCTCGCCGCGATCCAGGTTGTCGTCGGTCAGATGGCCGACATCGGTGATGTTCTTGACCTGGCGCACCGCCAGCCCGTTGTATTCGAGCGCACGGGAGAGGACGTCAGCAAATAGGTAGGTGCGCAGGTTGCCGACATGCGCGTACCGATAGACGGTGGGCCCGCAGGTGTAGATGGAGATCCGGTCGGGCCGGATCGGGCGCAATTCTTGCTTTACCCGGCCGAGCGTGTTGTAGAGCCGAATCGGCTGCAATTCAAAACCTATGCTAAGCAGATTCACCGACGCACCGCGGAGAACCTGACGGGATGAGAGCCCTCCGCCTCGACGGTCGCACGCTGTCCCCTCCCGACATCGCCGGCCGGGTCCTGACGCATGACCTGGGGCCTCAGCTGCGGAAGGGAACGGTGCTGGTGGCGGGCGACGTGGAGCGGCTGCGGCCGCATGCCGAGGTGCACGTCGCCGAGCTCCAACCCGGTGACGTCCACGAGGACCTGGCGGGGCGCCGGCTGGCCGACGCCCTCGCCCGGCTGGGGCCGCTCGCCCTCGCCGGTCCGGTGCAGAGCCAGTACCGGCTCACCGCCCAGCGCCGGGGCCTGCTCCGCGTCAACGCCGCTGCGCTCGCGCAGCTCAACGCTCTCCCCGGTATCGCCGTGTTCACGCTCTTCGACGGCCAGGCGGTGGAGGCGGGTGAGGATGTCGCCGGCTGCAAGGTGACGCCGGTGGCGGTGCCCGAGCAGGTGATCCGCGCCGCCGCCCGGCTGGCCAAGGCGGGCGCTGTCATCGAGCTCCTTCCCTTCCTACCGCTGCGCACCCTCATCGTCGTGACAGAAAAGCTGAAGCCGGCCTCGCGGACCATTTTCACCCAGGCGGTGAGGCGCAAGCTGGGGTGGTACGGGGCTGAACTGATAGGCGTCACCGAGGTCGCCCGGAATCGCGAGGCGGTGGGCGGAGCGTACCGCGAGGCGGCCGCCAAGGCTGCCGAGGTGGTCCTCTTCGCGGGCGCATCGGCGATTGACCCACTGGATCCCGCTTACTCGGAGCTGGAGCGCGCCGGCGGCGAGCTGATTCGCTTCGGGATGCCCGCCCACCCCGGCTCCATGCTCTGGATGGGTCGTCTCGGCCGCGCGATCGTGCTCGGGATCGCCTCCTGCGCCGGCTTCGGTAAGAGCACCTCGCTCGACCTGGTGCTGCCGTTCATCTTCACCGGCTCCTCGATCGACCTCGCCGCGCTCGGTCATGGCGGCCTGATCGAGGTCTCCGCGGGTCGCCGCTTTCCGCCCTATTCGGAATAGCTGATGCGCGGCAGGGCGAGTGTGGGCCAGCCCGGCTTGCTCAGGGCGAGCAGCATGGTGTCGACCTCGCCGACGAGCTGTCCGATCGCCACGCCGTGCCGGCTCGCCGGCAGCGCGCGCAGGTGATCCGCTCCACCACGCCACTTGTTGAGGGCGCCACGCCGGTTCTGGCGTGAGTAATGGAGGCACCCGGCGGCAACCTGGATCAGTCCCTTGTAAAAGCCTCGGTCGGGGCCCTGCCGGTCGGCGGTCCAGACCTCCTCCCAGGCCTCGTGGGCTTCCCAGTACCTGCCCTCGTTGAACAGCTCGATTCCGCGCTCGAGGCTCAACTGGCGAGCAGCACGCCGGCGGCCACCATGATCGCACCGACGATGAGGCCGGCGGTCAAGGGGAAATGGAAGATCGGGATCGAGAGGCCGATCCCGACCACCGGCTGCGCCAGGAAGAAAACCGCCACCGCCACTGCCGAGAGGCGCTCGACTCCCCGGTTCCAGGCCCACCAGGCGAGCGCCGTCGCCAAGACCCCCAGGTAGAGGGCGCCCAGGAGGGCGCTTCCGGTCAGGACCAGGTGCTGGCCGGCCCCGAGTTCGACCAGGGTGGCCGGGATCATGATCGGGATCGCCCATACGGTGGCGCCGGTGGTCACCTCGAGCGCTCCCCGCTCTCTAACGAGCGAGGCGCCGGCCACCGTGAAGGCGGCCCAGGTGATCGAGCAGCCGACCAGCAGGATGGCTCCCAGCGGGTTGGCGAAGCCGCCGCCGCCGGTCACCGCCATCGCTCCGATCAGGGCGATCGTGATCCCCGCCCACTGCCGCGGCCGGGTCTGCTCCCTCAGCAGGATCGGGGCGAGGATGGCGACGCCGACCGGCGTCAGGAGTGTGAGGAGGCTGGCGGCGGCCGCCCCCGCCAGCTTTGTGCCCCAGAACTGGAGGATCAACGTTCCGGCCAGTAGGGTGCCCAGCCGGGCCAGGCGGCGGTCGCTCAATCGGGGAAGGCGGCGGAGGACGAGGACCAGAACGGCAGCCCCGATCAGAAGCCGGGCCAGGCCGAGGGTGATCGGCGGTATCGCCTGGAACGTCAGACCGCTGACGACATACATCCCGCCCCACAGCGAGGCCGCCAACAGTGGCCAAAGGGCTTCGCGGCCTCCCCCTCTCGAAGCTTCCGCACGGTCAGGCACGTCGGCCATTCTTCTACGCTTTCGAGTGGATGAAGCTCAGAGCCCTGGCTGCGGAGTTCATCGTGACGTTCGGATTTCGGACTCTCGCGGTGGAGTTACTTCGATTTCGTCCAGGGTGGTGAAACCCGCCGACGAGGTTGGCCCCGCCTACCGGCTGATGCTCGCCCTGGGCGTTGTCGGGTTCGTCATCCTGGCTGTCGGCCTTGCCCAGTTCATCCACTTCGAGCCGCCCGGCCAGCGCACGGGCCTCCATGCCGAGATCAGGGGCATCTACTCCTACGATCTCCGCAACCACCAGACGGTCGGCGGGGGGAAGGACCATTTCCGGACCGACGAGCCCTTCGCGGCCATCGTCGACTGGGAGACACTGCCCGCTGACCTGCTGGTCGGTGCCCGCTGGTTCACCGGCGGCTTCGCCATCGACGCCGGCGGTGTGGGGCCGGCCCGCGCGGGCGAACTCGCGAAGGGCGGCGCCATCCCGGTCAACGTGGGGGCGGAGCGATTCCCTTCGGGCCGCTATCAGATCGTCGTGGAGCGATTCGCGCGGGGCCGGCCGGTCGAGGTCCTCGCTCGTCGCTCAGTTCTTGTCGCGGGAAGGTAGCGCCATGATCACCGCCGCCTATCCTCACCCGCACCGGCCGCCGCGTTACCGAATGGCAGCGATTCTCGGCGCCGCGGTCCTGGCCGCGGTCCTCGCCGGCGCCCTCTTCGACCTCGCCGCCTTTCGAAGCACCATCGCGCTGTTGGACCTCGGGGGAATCCTTGTGATCGGCCTCTTCGGCCTTGGGACCTGGCTCCTCATCCGGGCGATCAACACGGATCCCGCCCGCCGGAGCCGGCAGCTGGTTCAGGCGGGGATCGTGCTGGCCATCGCTCTCGGCCTGTTCCTCTTCGCCGTGAACCTGCTGAATGCCCACTTCAACCTGCTGGGTGTGTTCATCTGCCTACCGACGACCGGGCTCGCCCTTTACCTGATCCGCCGGGTGGACCACAACGAGCGGGAGCCCTGGCGCCTGGTGCTGATCGCCGCGGGATGGGGG
>CAXMLP010000064.1:0-4588 GCA_964194225.1 uncultured bacterium
CCTGACCCGGCCGGCGCTGCCCTCCCGCTGAGAGCTGGGCCGATAGCGGGGACGCTGGGGCACCGCTCGGCCCAGGGGCGGCAGTGCGGCCGGCTCCGCCACACGGGGAGAGGGCCGGGGCTCGATGTATCGCAAACCGAACAGCGCCAGCGCCATCGCGACCGGGACCTGGGCCATGATCAGCGCGGCACCATAGCCCGTATCCCCGACCCCGATGCTGCTCTGGTAGGCAAGGGTGCCGAGGAACAGGAAGGTGATCCGGCCGCCCGTCTGCACGTAGATGGCGGTGATGTCGATGTAGGTCACCACCACCGCGACCAGCGTCGCCAGAACCAGGAAGCGGCGGGTGAGCGGAATGACCACCCGGCTGAGCAGGTCTCTCAGGCCGCGAGCCTCGAGCCGGCCGTACTCCACCAGCTCCTCCGGAATCGCGTTGAGACCGGCCAGCACGAAGATCGCGATGATCGACGAGCCGCGCCACACGTTCATGACACAGATGCTCAGGACCTGCCACGCACCCATCCCGAAAATTCCCTCCAGCCAGAACCGCGCGGTCAGGGCGTGGAGTGTGTAGAACGAGTGAAAGGGCGGCAGCATCAGCCAGTACCAGGCGAAGGCGGAGAAGGAGCTGGGGTAGGCCCACGGGACGAACACCGCGAGGAAGACGAGTGAACGACCCCAAAAGCGCCACCACAGCAGGAGGGCCGTGAGGACCCCCACGACCAGTTCGACCAGCGCGGTGACCGCCACGACCAGAAGGGTGTTCCGCGCCGCGATCCAGAAGAGCGGGTCCTGCGCCATGCGAACGTAGTTGGCCAGGCCGATGAACTCCCCGGTCGCCTCGAAGTGGCGGGCATCGGTGAGGCTGAGGGCGAGGTTGTAGACCAACGGATAGACGAGCAGTCCGAGGACGATCGCCAGTGCCGGCAGGCAGAGCGCATAGCCGTCGATCCACCTGCGCCAGCGGCCGCGTCGGAGGCTCTCGAGCAGCACAGCTGGTCCGTCGGCCGGCCGCCGGCGGGTGAGGTCGCTGCGGGTCTGCATGCGTGGTTTCGCCGCGGATGCTAGCGCGGCTTGATCGCGGTGGGCGGACCGGTTATCCTGCTGGCGCCTTCGGATCGCGGATTTTTCGGCAGGGAGGGTGTGGGTGGCCGTAACTGGGGTCCGACAACCGTCGGCGGGACGGCTGCCGCTGGGCAAGCGGGCGCGGGTGAGGCTGGGGGAGGATTGGCCACTCGGCTACGCCCTGATCAGCCCGGCGATTCTCTACATTCTGGTGCTGGTCGGCTATCCCTTCTTCCTCTCGCTTTACTTCAGCGTCAGTCACGTGACGGTCGCCAGCGGATTCGCGGGCTTCGCCGGCTTCGATAATTTCACCAGCCTCTTCGGTGACCCGGTCTTTCAGAAGGCGCTGACCAATTCCCTTTCCTTCACCTTCATCAGCGAGATCGCCAAGGCGGTCCTCGGGATCGGCCTCGCCTTCCTGCTTCTTCAAAAGCTGCCCGGCAAGAAGATCATCCGGGGATTTTTGATGCTGCCCTGGACGCTGCCGATCACCATCTCGCTCTTCGGCTGGCGCTGGATGTTCGATCCACAGTTCAGCGTCATCAACTACTCGCTCTCGCACCTGGGCCTGATCCACCACCCCTATCCGAGCTGGCTGGGCGACTCCTCCTGGGCCTACAGCGCGGTTCTCATGGTGAACATCTGGCGCGGCTTTCCCTTCTCGGCCGTCATCATCCTGGCCGGCCTGACCTCCATCCCGAGCGACATCTATGACGCGGCCAAGGTCGACGGCGCTGGCTTCTTCCGGACCTGGCACTACGTCATCACTCCGATGATCGCGCCGATCCTTTTCATCGGCCTGATCTTCGACGTCACCTTCACGCTCGGCGACCTGACGATCGTCTACCTGCTGACCAATGGCGGCCCCGGCTTCTCCACCGAGATACTGCCGACGGTCGCTTTCCACACCGGCATTCTCGGTGGCGACCTCTCGCACGGCGCCGCCGCCGCCCTGGTCCTCTTTCCGTTCCTGCTGGTCAGCATGGTCTTCTTCCTGCGCCTGCTCTACAAGAGGCAGGGTCAGTGAGCGCACCAGCCGGCGTCCGCAGCAGCCCCCCGATCCATTGGATCGTCGTTCGCCGGCGGGCGCTCCAGTACCTGGCGCTGGCCTTCTACGCCTTCCTCGCCCTCTTCCCCCTCTACTGGATGGTCATGGCCACCCTGAAGGACGACTACGACCTGATCGATCCCGCGGTCAGTCCCTTCTGGTTCAACCGGCCATTGGGTCTCAATCACTTCAGCTACCTGTTCGCGAAGACCAACTTCCTGGTCTGGTACTCGAACACGTTCGTCATCGCAGGGGGCGTGCTCCTTATCACCCTGGCCGTCTGCGTGCCCGGGGCATATGCGCTCGCCCGGCTCCGCTTCGCGGGCGCTCAGAACATCGGCATCGGGGTCTTCATGACCTACCTCGTCCCCCCGATCCTCCTCTTCCTGCCGCTCGCCCAGATCGTGACCGGAGTCTTCAACCTCGGCAACACGAAGTGGGCGCTGGTCCTCGTCTACCCCACCTTCACGATCCCGTTCTGCCTGTGGATCCTGCTCGGTTTCTTTCGGCGGATTCCAATCGAGATCGAGGAGGCCGCCCTGGTCGACGGGGCGACACGCTGGCAGGCTGTCAGCCGGATCGTGCTCCCACTCTCGATCCCCGGAATCCTCACCGCTGCGATCTTCGCCTTCACGCTCTCGATGCAGGACTTCCTCTATGCCCTGACCTTTGTCAGCTCGTCGAGCCAGAAGCCGCTCAACCTCGGCATCCCGACCGAGCTGATCCGCGGTGACGTCTTCTTCTGGGGAGAGCTGATGGCCGCCTGCCTGCTGGCCGGCCTGCCGGTGGCCATCCTCTACAACTTCTTCCTCGATTACTTCGTTGAGGGGATCACCGGAGCGATCAAGTAGATCCGAATTCCGCGGGAGTTCAGAAGACCGATGATGGTCAGGTCAGGGCAGGACGGCGATGGCCTCGATCTCGAGTAGCAGCGCGTCGTCAACGAGGCGGCTGACCTCGACCAGAGTGCTCGCCGGCCGGTGACGGCCAAAGAACTCCTGGCGAACGGGGTTGATCCGAGGGCGATCCTGGATGTCGCGCATGAAGACGGTGACCTTGACGATGTCTGAAGGCGTTGCGCCGGCCGCCCTTAGGACGAGCGCAAGGTTGCGAAACACCTGCCTGGCCTGCTCCACCACGTCCCCGACGCCGACCACCGCCCCCCCGGCGTCGGTCGCGACCAGGCCGGAGATGTAGAGCGTCCGTCCCGCGAGCACCGCATCCGTATAGTGGCTGATCGGCTCCGCCAAGCCGGGCGCCCGGACCTGCCGAGGACGACTCATTGCACAGGTTCCGCGGCGCGTTCGACGACCTGCTTGAGCGTGTCGTAGGGCTGCGCTCCCATCACCAGAAACTTCATGCCGACCACGTGCGCAGGGATGCCGTTGATGCCCACCTGGGTCGCCTCCCGGCGGCTGGCGTCGAGCAGCTCCTCATAGCGGCCCTCCTCGAGAGCGGCGCCGAGGGCCTCGGGTTGGAGCCCGCACGCGGCGCCGATTTCCTTCAGGCCGGCGATCGTGGCGATGTCACCAGTCTGCTCCCAGAACGCCCTGAAGAGCGCCAGGTGCATCTCGTCGAACCTGCCCTGCTCGCGCGCGAATTCGGCAGCCGCGAGGGCGAGGCGGGTGTTGATGAGGCGACCACCACGCTTCATGACCAGCCCCTCCGCCTCCGCCATCGAGCGCCAGGGCGAGGCTTCGATCCGGCTCAGGTACTCGGCCGGGAAGTAGTCCTTCAGTGCCATGCCCTCGAGGGGAACCTCGGGGTGCAGCTCATAGGGCAGCCAGGTGATCTTCGCCAGACCCTCCGCTGCCAGCTTTTCGACTCGGACCGAGCCGACGTAGCACCAGGGTCAAACGTAGTCGGAGTAGACCAGGACCTCGACAGGCACAAATCAGAAAAGCCGCCGGCCGGTTCGAAAATTCCAGCCCGGGTTTCCCCGGAGGCGAGATGCCCCGGGATGCTACGTTGCTTAAGTGACCGCCCGCGTCGCCTGTCTCAGCCCCTTCACCGAGGACATGGTTCGCCAGATGTTCAAGGGAGAGCATGCGGTCGACGTGGTGCTGGTGCCGGAGGCACCGGCGCAGGAGGCGGTTCTGAACGCCACCCACGACGCCCACCTGGTGATCGCGGACAAGCGCCACAAGCATCGGTTGGATCGGCGCGTGCTCGAGAACATGCGGAACTGCCAGCTCATCCAGCAGGCGGCGGTGGGCTTCGACTCGGTTGATCACAGGGCGGCGGCCGAATACGGCATTCCCGTCGCCAACGCGGCGGGCTACAACCGCGACGCGGTCGCGGATTGGACCCTGATGGCGATCCTGAACCTCATCCGGATGGGATCCTGGGGCGACCGCCAGATGCGTAAAACCGGCTGGTGGGGGCGCGACGAGATGATGGGCAACGAGCTGGGCGCGCTCACCGTCGGCCTGGTCGGCCTCGGCAACGTCGGGGGGGCGGTGGCCCGCCGGCTGG
>CAXMLP010000065.1:0-1955 GCA_964194225.1 uncultured bacterium
GCATTTCCACCACGACCGGTCCTGAGCAAACGCCCACCCCGGTCGCACTGATCCTGCCGGCCCTCGCCAGCGCGATGGCCGAATTCAACGGCCAGGTCGAGATGGAGGCTGTCCTCACGCTCGGCGTGAAGCACGTCGCCGCCCTTCTCAAGGCGAATGCCGTGCTGATCTCATTCCAGACCGACTCTGGCTGGGTGACCGCGGCCGGACCTTCTGAGCCGAGCCTCAGCCGCTCCGAGCAGCTGCCCGACGACGGACCGGAGAGATTCGTACAGGATGCCGGTGAGCCCGTCGTGGCCGACTTTCGCGACGAGCGCTGGCGAGGCCGGGCCGGCCGAGCGGCGGCCGGATTCGCCGCCGGCCCCTACCTCGGGGTGCCCCTGCGCAGCGGCGGCCAGCAGGGGGTTCTCTCAGCCTTTCGCGGGCCGGGAGCACCGGCCTTTGGAAGTGAGGGGCTTCTCCTCGCCCAGCTGATCGCGCCGCCCCTGGCCGCGGCTCTCCACGTCGCCCAACTCTTCGAGGAGGCCCGGGCCGGCAACCTCCAGATGGAGGCCCTGCTCGCCAGCACGGAGGTGATGTGGCGGCCGACGCCCTTCCTGGACGTGGCGGGCGTCGTCGCCGAGCAGGCCAGCAGGCTGGTTCCGGGCACGCAGTGCCTCGTCAGCATGGTGCCCCCGGAACGCCCCAACCAGTTCCGAATCGTGGCCGGGAGCGGTGCCTGGGCGGAGCAGCAGATCGGCAAGGAGTGGGCCTGGCAGGGAACCCTGGCGGGCGAGGCGATGAACGCCCTCGAGGTCCGCGAGACGACCCAGCTGCAGTCCCGGAGCGCGCTCGCCGCCACCCTCGCCGAGGGCGGAATCGACACCGGTCGCCTGATTCCCCTGACCACCGGCTCGGAGCTGCCCGACGGCCGCCGGGCACTTGGCGTGATCGGCTTTTACCGAGCCGGAGCGCAGCCCTTCAAACCCGAGCAGCGAGACCTCATGGATGAGTTCGGCAAACGTGTCAGCATCACCCTGCACCGGGCCGAGCTGCTCGAGGCGGCGACGGAGGCGAACAACCGACTCAAGACTGGGATCGACGTCACCCTGGACCTCGCCGCGGCGCTCGACCACCGCGAGGTCATCCGCCGCATGCTCCGCCGGGCGGTCGAGGCCATCTCAGCCGATCGGGCCAGCCTGGCGCGCGTCGAGGGCGAGGACCTGATCGTCGAGGACACCTATGACCGCGAGGGTCGCGCAACCACCATCGGGACGCGCTTCCGGGTGCTCCCCGACTCCAGCACGGGGCGCGCGATCCGCTCCGGCCAGCCGCGGGTCGGCGGCGCACTCCCGTTGCAGCACCTGGCCCAGAGCCTGCGCGCCATCCATGCCGACACGGTGCACACGGCCGACATCCCGCTCGTGATCGGCGACCAGGTTGGCGCGGTCCTGAGCCTCGCCCGCCGATCCGAACCTTCGTTCACCACCAGTGAGGTGGAAACCCTGCAGCTGATCGGCAACGCCGCTGCGGTGGCGTTGCGAAACGCGCAGCTGTACGGCATGGCCCACGAATTGAGCCGCAACAAGAGCGACTTCATGAACCTTGCCGCCCACGAGCTTCGCACCCCGCTCTCGGTCATCTCGGGGTACATCTCGATGCTCGAGGACGGCAGCTTCGGCCCGGTCCCGACGCACTGGGCAAAACCCCTCTCCGTGCTGTCGACCAAGGCCACCGAGCTGGGCGGATTGGTCGAGGACCTCCTGATCGCAGCCCGGCTCGAGGCGGGCACGATCCCGATTGCCAAAGCCGAGTTCGACCTCCGCGAAACCGTCGAGGAGGCCCTGGCCAGGTGCGAGCCCCGCGCCCGCCTGCTCGAGGCTGAGCTCCAATGCAGCCTTCCCGACGAGCCGGTGACGGTGCACGGCGACTCCGACCACGTGATGCGCATCCTCGACAACCTGATCAACAACGCC
>CAXMLP010000066.1:0-6200 GCA_964194225.1 uncultured bacterium
GGAGTATCCACAGCGTCGACCCTGACGCCGAGAACCCGGATGGATTGCACGAGCCTGATTATCATTTGCGGCCTGTGGGGCAGGCCTGAAGTGATCGTGGACCTGCGCAGCGTCGATCCCGAGCGCCCTGGGCCGGCCGGCGAGTATGCGCTCCAGCTCACAGCAGCCCTCATCCGCGTGGCTCCGGAGGCCGAGGTCACGGTTCTCGAACCCGGCTTCAGCGGGCCCCTGCCGGCGGGCGGCAGCCTCCTGCTGCTCGCCGGCGGCCGCCCCCAGCCCGGCTATCGCTGCATCACCGCAGTTCATGACGTGAGCCGACTGCGGGGCGGGCGCGGAGCGCTGCGGGCGCGCTTTCGGACCGCCTTCACGCTGAGCCGCTCGGACATGGTGCTGACCTGTTCCAGCAGCGCCGCGGACGAATTGAAGGGGTACCTGCGGGTACACGCGGATCGAGTTCACACCGTTCTGCCGGGCCTCGAACCCGGCTTCGGCCGCAGCAGCCGCGCGGCGGCCGAGGACCTCCGCTTGGCGCTCGGGCTGCCCAAACGCTACCTGATCGCCTTTGGCGACCCGGCCCTGGCGCGGCGAGCATTCATCGGCGCTAAGGTTCCCGGCGACGAGGCGGGGCTGGTCGACGGGAATCAGCTCCGTCCGACCCGAGATCAGCTGGCGCCGCTGCTGAGCGGCGCCGTCGGGGTGCTCCTCTGCCAGGCCCGGGAGGGCAATCCCATGCTGGCCCTGCAGGCGATGGCGTGCGGGACGCCCCCGGTCGTGCCTGGTGACGGCGCTTTCCCGGAGGTCGTCAGGGACGGCGGCCTCACGATTGCCGCCGGCCAGCCGGGCGATTGGTCAGAGGCGATTTCGGCCCTCTACCGCAGCGACCAGCTACGGATGCAGCTCTCAGCCCGGAGCCGGGATCTGGCCGCCGAATTCTCGGCCGAACGAGCGGCCCGGTCGCTCGCCTCCCTACTTCAGGCCGGCCAGCACACCTAGGAAGAGGAGCGGATAAGCTCGGGGCACCCGGATCGGCTCCGGGCGATCGGGCACCACCCCTCTCTCAGGCGCCCGGAGTGGGGCCGCGAAGTCGGCGAGGCTCTCCCCCCCGGAGACCCGCACGCGACTCCAGGTGAAGCGATCGCCGAGCGTGTGTGACGCGCCTTCCTGGGTCGTCGTTGCATTGCTGAACCCGGCGGCCTCGACCGCGGCTACGACCTGTGCGTTGTACCGTCCCGCCGGGTAGCAGAAGGCGGGCACCGCGTGGCCCAGGAGCGCCTCGAGCTGCGAGCGCGAGCCGGCCACCTCTGCCCGGAGCTGGGCTGGGTCGAGCTTGGTCAGGTCGGCATGACTGAAGGTGTGGGCCCCGATCTCGATGCCATAGGCATCCATCTCGCGAACCTGTTCCGGCGTGACATTTCGCCCTGCCGCTCCGACGAACCCGCTGACCAGGTAGGCGACCGCCTTGAAGTTGTGCTCACGGAGCACCGGGAAGGCATTGCTGTAGAGATCCGCGTAGCCGTCGTCGAAGGTCAGCACGACCGGGCGGTCGGGCAGGCTGCCCCGGCCCTCGAGATAGCCCTGCAGGTCGCTGATCGTGACTGGGTGGAATCCCTCCCGAGCGAGGTAGTCCATCTGCTGGCCAAAGTCCTGGGGCGAGACTGAGAGCTTGTAGCCGAGGCGATCGGCTTCGGGGCTCGGCGGGACCCGAATGTAGTGGTACATCAGGATTGGGACCCTCACTGATATCCGGCCGGGAAGAATGACTGCGTCGGTCGAGCCGGGTGGATAGACGTCCCAGGTCGGTGCCGAGGCCGGGACGAACTGCGGTAATGCGGCTGGGCGGCCGATTGCCCCGCCATCGGCGGCTGCCAGCGGACGGGCGTATGCCTCGCTCGTCGAGTTTCCGGGGTGCAGGGTGTGAGCCGCGACGATGATCGCCAAGCTGACCATCGACAGCGCGACCCCCCGCCCCGGGTGGCGCACTTCATTCACCTGGGGGATAGTTTGATGGTTGCAGCACACAATTCGCGCCATTCGGATGTGAATGCGGTTAGAACCCTGACCGTGGCGGTGGACGCCAACCCGGCGACGAAGGCGGCTGTCACGGGCACCGAGCTCTTCGCGCGGGAGGTTTCCCGGCGGCTGCCCGCGGCCGCGCCGGAGCTGAATTGGCGCTTTTACGCGGCCCAACCCGGCCCGGGGCTCGGTCTCGATTTGACAGTGCTCCCCTTCCCTCGCCTCTGGGCGCAGGCACGGCTGCCCCTGGAGCTCGCAGCCACGCGACCCGATCTCTACCTCGATCTCGCCCATGTCGTGCCAGTGATATGTCCGGCGCCCCCTCTGAAGGTGTTCCACGACCTCGCCTTCGAGCGGTTCCCACAGGCTTACGGGAGAGCCCAGCTGGCCTACCTGCGCCTCACCACCCAGCAGGCCGCCCGACGGTGCCGGACGATGATCGCGGTCTCCGAGGCCACCCGCCGGGACCTTATCTCCATCTACGGCGTCGACCCCGACCGGATCGTCGTGGTGCACGAGGGGGGCGGCGAGGCACCTGGCGAACCAGCGGAGACCGGCGAGGACGTCCGGCGTCTCCAGCGCCTGGGCATCGATGGCCCCTTCATACTCAACGTCGGCAGGATCGAGGCGCGCAAAAATCAACTCGCCGCCCTGGCCGCGGTTGAGAAGTTGAGCGGGCTCAGCCTGGTCTGCGCCGGCCAGGTCGAGGACCGAGAAATGGCCGCTCGGTTGAGCGCCTCACCCCGCTGCCGCCTGCTCGGCCGGGTCACCGACGCGGATCGCGAGCTCCTCTACCGAAACGCCGTGGTCCTCCTCTTCCCAAGTCTTTACGAGGGATTTGGGATACCTGTGCTGGAGGCGATGCGGAGCGGCCTTCCGGTTGTGGCCAGTGGCACCTCAGCGCTGCCCGAGGTGGGCGGCGAGGCGGCGGTCTACGTGCTTGACCCGGAGGATGTTGACGCCCTCGCCGCAGCCGTGGGACGCGTGCGCGACGACCCTGATCTCCGCCGCCGCCTGGTTGCCGCCGGGCACCGTCAGGCGGCGCAGTTCACGTGGGATCGGTGTGCCGCGGGGGTCGCCGACGCCGTCAGAGCGCGGCTGTCGCTTCCAGCAGCCGCCAGGTCCGCGCCCCCGCCTTCTCCCAGGTGAACTCGGCGGCTCGCAGGATTCCGCGGCGGCGCAGGTCGGAGGCCAGGCCGGGATCGTGGAGCACCCGATCGATGGCGGCGGTCCAGGCGGCGGCGTCAGCCGGGCTCACCATGAGGGCGGCCTCGCCCACGACCTCGGGCAGGGAGGCGGCGCTCGAGCAGACGACGGGGGTGCCGCACGCCATCGATTCCAGGGGGGTCAAGCCGAAGCCCTCGTAGTGAGCCGGGTGGGCGAGCAGGGTCGCGAGGTTGTACAGCGCGGGCAGGTCCACCGGTGGAATCGCGCCAAGGAGGTGGATGCCGTGGCCGATCCTCTGAATGTCGTCGCGGACCCCCTCAAAGCGCCAGCCCCAGGGCCCGGCGATTACCAGCGGGGGCCGATCGGGGACCCCCGTCCAGGCCTCGAGGAGAAGTCTCAGATTCTTCCTCGGCTCGATCGTGCCCACAAAGAGAACGAAGCGATCCGGCAGATCGTATTTCTGGCGGACTGGCGCCAGCTCCACAAGCGGGAGCGGCCGGAACGCGGGCCCGACGCCCTCGTGGATCACGGCGATCTCGGCCAATGGCCTGTCGAAAATCCTCGCGATGTCGTTGGCCGTGTTGGTCGAGACGGCGATCAGGCGGGTCGCCCGCTCGATCGAGCGCGGCACCACCAGCCGGGTGCTGAGTGGCTGCCCGGGGGGAAACCACTCCGGTCGGATGTAGATGGCGAGATCGTGGATGGTCACCACTGAAGGCGTCCCCACTCGTCCCAGGGGCAGCTGACCCATCGGACCGAAGTAGAGGTCGGGAGCCAGCCGGCGAATCCGCCTCGGCCAGAGGAGATGTCTCCCCAGGAGCCGCGTGCGGGGAATCTCGCGGTGGCCGGGACCGTAGACCGTGAATCGGGCTCGCCCGCTCAGGGCAGCCAGGATCTCGCGTGTATAGGTGCCCACCCCGGCGTGGGGCGCGGCCAGGGCGGAGCCGTCGACGACGACGTGCAGAAGTTCGCTACCGGAGCTGCGATTCTCCTGGGTAATGGGTGGCGCGGACTTACTCGAAGGTGCCCGACGCGCCCCGCGAGGGGCTCGGCGCCTCGTCCGGGCCGCTCTCCGCGCCGAGCTCCGCACCCAGCTCGGTCAGCTTCCCGACGAGGTCGGGATAGCCGCGGTTGACGTGTCCGGAGTGGTGCAGGACTGATTCTCCGCTGGCGCACAGGGCGGCGATCACGAGCGCGGCGCCGGATCGGATGTCGGGGACGGTCAGCTCGGCGCCACTGAGCCGCGTCGGCCCCTGGACGGCCGCCGCCCGGCTGTTCAATTGTTGAATTCTCGCTCCCATCCGCAACAGCTCCGGCACATGCTGGAAACGATTCTCGAAGAGGAACTCGGACACCACGGCGGTGCCGTCAGCCTGGGTCATGAGCGCCATGTATTGGGCCTGCAGATCGGTTGGGAAGCCGGGGTGGACCCAGGTGGTCAGGTCAACGGCCCTGACCGGCCAGCTCGGGTCGCGGACGACGTGGAGCACGTCGCCGTTGACCTCCACGCCAACCCCCGCCTCCTCAAGCTTGAGCAGCACCATCGGGAGGTCCTCGACGGGCGAGCATTCCAGCAGCACGTCGCCACCGGCGGCGGCCACCGCAAGAGCGTAGGTGCCCGCCTCCAGGTAGTCCGTGGTGACCGAGTGCTCGCCCCCCCGGAGCCCCTCGACGCCCTCCACGACGATCTCCTGAGTGCCGGCGCCGATTATGTTGGCCCCAATCGAGTTGAGCATTCGCGCCATGTCCTGGACATGCGGCTCGCGAGCGGCGTTGAGGATCTCGGTGCGACCCTCGGCCAGGGTGGCGGCCATGATGAGGTTCTCGGTGCCAGTCACGGTCGGCATGTCGAGCACGATCCGCGTCCCGCGCAGGCGGTCGGCGGTGCCGATGATCTCGGTGTCGGTCTCCTCGATCTTCGCCCCCATCCGCCTCAGCCCGGCAATGTGCTGCTCCACTCGGCGCATGCCGATGTCGTCCCCGCCCGGCTTGGGCAGCCTGACCCGGCCGGTCCTCGCCAGCAGCGGTCCGAGCAGCACAATCGAGGCGCGCATCCGCCGCGCCAGCGCCTCGGGAACGTCGCTCGAGATGTCGCCGGCGGTGATCTTCGCGCCCTCAACCCGGCAGCCGAGGGCGCTGAGTATCTCCAGCATCACCTGGGTGTCGGTCACCTCGGCGACATTGCGGATGTGGACCGGCTCAGCCGTAAGCAGACAGGCCGCGAGAATCGGGAGGGTGGCATTCTTGGATCCCCCGATGCAGATCCTGCCTGACAGCGGGCGGCCGCCCCTGACGCGGAGAACCTCGTCCTTCTGGCTCACCCGCCGCCGCGTCTGATTCGGGCCAGGCGGAGGCGCTCCTCGGCCATCAGCAACTCCTGCTCGAGCGACCGCCGATCGCCCTCGTCCACCTGGCCCTTGAGGCGCTCCGCGGCATGGTGGCGAGCCTCCTCGGCGCGCTCGATGTTGATCTCAGCCGCGTGCTCGGCCACGTCCGCGAGCACGGTCACCCGCTCGGGGAGGACCTCCATGAAGCCGCCCCCCACAAAGATGTGCTCACTGCCCCCGCCGACCTTGTCGATCCGCAGCTCCCCCGGCGCCAGCACCGCGAGCAGGGGTGAGTGGCGCGGCAGTATTCCGAGCTCGCCCTCGGTGCTGCGAGTGCGCACAAACGTCGCCTCACCCTCAAAAAGCAGGCGCTCGGCGCTGACCACGGAAACCGCGATGCTCGCCATCAGCCGCGCTTGCGCATCTCTTCACCGACCTCGCGAGCTTCGTCAATGGTGCCGACAAGGTAGAAAGCCTGCTCAGGCAGGTCATCGTGCTTGCCTTCGAGAATTTCTTTGAAGCCGCGCACCGTTTCCTTGACAGGTACGTACCGACCCTCCTTTCCCGTGAATTTCTCGGCCACGAAGAAGGGTTGCGAAAGAAACCGCTGGATCTTGCGGGCGCGGGTGACGGCCAGCTTGTCGTCCTCCGACAGCTCCTCCATTCCGAGGATGGCGATGATGTCCTGCAGCT
>CAXMLP010000067.1:0-4442 GCA_964194225.1 uncultured bacterium
CCCAACGGCGCCGGCAAGTCGACCACCATGCGCATCCTGACCGGCTACCTGTCGGCGACTGCGGGGTCGGCTTCGATTGCCGGTTTCGACGTCTTCGCGAACCCGGTCGAGGTGCGCCGGAGGGTCGGCTACCTGCCCGAGAACAACCCCCTTTACAGCGAGATGCGGGTGGCCGACTACCTGCGCCTCTGCTGCAAGCTGAGGGGCGTCGAGCCACGCCGCCGGCGCGATCGGATCGATTACTCCCTCGAGGCCTGCGGCCTCCAGGACCGCCGCCGGGACATCATCGGCCGGCTCTCGAAGGGACTTCGACAGCGGGTCGGCCTGGCCCAGGCCGTCGTCCACGATCCCGATCTCCTGATCCTCGACGAGCCCACCTCGGGGCTTGACCCGGCGCAAACTCGCGAGACCCGGGACCTGATCGTGGCCCTCGGCAAGGCTCACACGGTGATCCTCTCCAGCCACATCCTGCCTGAGGTCAGCGCCACCTGCGAGCGGGTGGTGATCATCAACCGGGGATCGCTGGTGGCGGACGACAGGCCGGAGAACCTGGCCCGGCGCATGAGCGAAGGACGCGGAATCGACGTCGAATTGACGATCCGGGGTGCCCGGCAGGAGGTCGAGGCCGCGATCGGGCGGGTGCCCGGCCTCGACACGGTTGAGGTCACCGCACTCGCCTCGGGGGAGTGCCAGGTCAGCGCGCACGCTGCGGGCGAGGATCCCCGTGAGCTGCTCGCCAAGGCCGTGGTCGGCGCCGGCCTGGGACTTCGCGAACTGCATTCGAAGAGCCTCAGCCTCGAGGACGTCTTCATCTCCCTCACGACCGAGGATGCCTGACGTGCCCGGCAGAACACCCAGAAGCCGCGGCGCAGCGCCCGAGCCCGAACCCTCGCTCGAACCCTCGTTGGAGGCGCGCGAGCCTCCACCGCCATCGCCCGAAAACGGCGCGGGGACGGCCGCCGAGCCCCCTCCAGTGGACGAATTGGTGACTGAGTCGTCGCCCCTTCCGCCCGCACACGCCGATCCGCTCCCGGAGGGCGAAGGTGAACCGAGACCGGAGGAGCCGCGATCCGGACTCTACGGCCCGGCCTACACCAGCGGTCTGACCAAGGTCTTCACGATCGCGGGTCGCGAGATGGGCAGCTTTTTCGTTTCCCCGATCGGGTGGGTGATCACGCCCATCGTCGTGGTCGTGGTCTCCTTCTTCGGCTACCTGCTGCCCGTGCTGACCAGCCAGCAGGCGACGATGGACAACGTCTTCAGCCTCGTCGCCTTCCTCCTGATCCTTCCCATCGTGCCCCTCATGACGATGCGGGTCTTCGCTGAGGAACGCCGCCAGGGAACTCTCGAGATGCTCCTCACGTCGCCGGTGCGGGATTGGGAGCTGGTGGTCGGCAAATGGCTCGGTTCGCTCGGGTTTTTCGGAGCCATGTTCAGCTTCACGCTGGTCTACGTGGTTCTCTTCCTCGTCTACCTGCCGAAGGTGGTCGTCCGGCCGTTCGGCATCTCTCTGAGCATCGGCAATCTGGATTTCGGGCTGCTGCTGTCGGGCTACCTCGGCCTGTTCGTGCTCGGGGCTGCCTTCATCGCCGTCGGGGTCCTCGCCTCCAGCCTCACCCAGAACCAGATAGTGGCGGCCTTCCTGACCTTCGGCGCGCTGATCGTCATCTACTACTGCGGCCAGGCCGCCCAGTTCTTCGGACCCCCGTATGACGGCTTCTTCCAATACATCGGAGCGCAGGCCCGTTACGCCAGCTTCAGCCGCGGTCAGATGGCGGTGAAGGATGCCGTCTACTTCGCAACGCTCATGCTCGCCGCTCTCTTCCTGGCGACCCGGGTGCTCGAGTCGAGGAAGTGGCGATGAGCGGCTGGGAGCGGCGGTTCGCGATCATCTGCCTCATCACCGGGGTCATGCTCCTGTTCCTCGGTGGGAGCGTCTATCTCGTCGAGCAGAAGTTCGGCTCGGGGGCCTCCTATCCGGTGATCGCCGGCATCGCCCTGCTGATCGCCTACGCCATCCTCGATCCCAGCTCGGTGCGGGACCTCGTCTCCAGCCGGCGGTCGCGTTTCGGCAGCCTCAGCGTCGTGGTCACGGCGATCGTCCTCGGACTGCTCGTCATGGGCAACGTCCTCGCCGCCCGCTCGACGCGTTCGCTCGACCTGACCCGCTACAAGGTCAACACGCTGGCGCCGCAGTCGCAGCAGGTCATGGCCAAGCTCGATTCCGACCTGGAAATCACGGTTTGGGATAACAACAAGGACCCCAGCCTCGAGGAGATCCGCAATCTTCTCCTCCGCTACCAGACGGCGAGCCGGTACTTCAAGTTCCGGGTCGTCGATCCCAATTTCGATCCCGGCGCCGCCCGTGCCCAGGGCGTGGTCGCCCTTGACACGATGGTCCTCCGATACCGCGGCAAGACCCAGATCCTGAATGCCGGCTCGCAGAGCGAGCAGGAGATCACCTCCGCCATCCTGAAGCTCGAATCGAACCGGACACCGCAGGTCTGCTGGGTGGTCGGCGACGGGGAGAGGGACCTCAAGAAGACTGACGCGATCGAGGGCTACTCGGAAGCCGCCAACCAGATCACGAAGGACAATTTCAGCCTCAAGGACCTGCTCCTTTCCCAGGTCACCGAACTGCCGGCCGACTGCGATCTGGTGGCGCTGATCGGCCCGACCAAGCAGCTCCCCGAGCCCGCCGTCAAGGTGTTGAACGACTACCTCGAGAAGGGGGGGCGGCTCCTCATCGCCGTGGATCCCTGGCGGGACCCCGCGCTCATCGCCCGCTACAACTCTCTGCTGACCGCCTACGGCCTGAGCCTGAGCGGCGGGATGGTGGTGCCGGACGCCCGGCACGCGATCAGAAACGAGCCGACCGCCGTGGCGGTGGTGGAGTACGGGAGGTCCCCGATCGCCAAGGACCTCACCAACCGGCTCTCCATCTTCCCCGAGAGCACCAGCATCGAATCAAAGACCGCACCCGGCGTGACCGCAACCGCCGTGGTGCAGACGTCTCCCGACGCCTTCCTGGTCCAGGAACCCCGTCAGCCGCCCTACACCAAACAGGGGAAGGACAGGGCGGGTCAGTACACACTCATGCAAACCGCCGAGCGGGTTCCCACCGGGGGCAAGAAGTCGCGCATCGTCGTGGTCGGCACCGGGGCGTTTGCGGAGAACGAGGTCCTCCAGGCAACCCCGGTCAACATCCAGCTGCTCACCGGCTCTCTCAATTACCTGACCGAGCAGGAGGACCTGATCTCCATACCGCCAAAGGGCGAGCGGAACCCGCCGCTGACCCTGACCCAGGAGCAGCAGAATCTCAACATCTTCATAACGATCGCGCTCGTTCCCCTGCTCATCGTTGCCGGCGGGATCCTCGTCTGGGCCCGCCGCCGGCGCATCGCCTGAAGGGCGGCCGGCCATCGTCAACTGGAAGGTTGCCGCCGCTCTGCTCGTCATCTTTGCCGCCGTGGCGGTATTCACGGTGCAGTCGCGACCCAAGCCAGGTTATCCCCACCCCGCCCCCGCATTGATCCCCTGCGGACCCACCGAGGCGGTGGGGCTGCGCATCAGCGGGCCGGCCGGGGAGACTTTCGAGGCACAGCGCGCCTCACCCCGAGACGACTGGTCGGTCACCAAGCCGCAGCCGGGGCCGGCCGACTCACGGGCGGTGGACGCGCTGGCCGGCGCGATCGACCTGCTCCGCCCCATCGAATCGCTGAAATCTATTGCCCCCGGCCAGGACCTCGGTCTTGAGCCCGCCGCCACCACCATCTCGTGCAGCCTGCGGGGAGGCGCTTCGTATACCCTATCGGTCGGCGGTCAGAGCTTCGACGGCAGCGGGAATTACGCTCGCGTCAACGGCGACGCAAAGGTGCATATCATCCCCGTCGCCGAGGTGGGCAAATTCCAGAAGGCTCTGGTCCAGCCGCCCTATCGACCGTCCCCAACTCCCTTGGGCTCACCGAGCCCGAGTCCGTCCACGTAGAAGCCGTTAGCGGAGAGAGAAAAGAAGAAATGGATTCGACTGTTCTGCTGGCGGTGGCCGCAGGTGGCCTGGCCGTCCTCTGGGCCATCGCGCTCACGGTTCTCGTGCTCCGCAAGTCTCCCGGCAACGCCCGGATGATCGAGATCGCCGGCGCGATCCAGGAGGGCGCCAGCGCCTACCTCAACCGGCAGTACATCGTCATCGCGATCATCGGCGCGGTGATCGCGGTCGTCATCTTCCTCTTCCTCGGCTGGCAGACCGCCCTTCTCTACGTTGTCGGCGCGGTGCTCAGCGCGGCCGCCGGCTACGTCGGCATGAACGTGGCGGTCCGCTCCAACCTGCGCACCGCGGAGGCTGCCCGCAGCGGTCTCAGCGCCGCCCTCGCGGTCGCCTTTCGGGGCGGCGCGGTGACCGGCATGATGGTGGTCGGTCTGGGGCTCCTCGGCGTGGCGGG
>CAXMLP010000068.1:0-1563 GCA_964194225.1 uncultured bacterium
CGCTCTGCCGTTCATCCCGCCGGCACAGCGCAACACGGCGGATATCGATCCACCCACCTATTACGTGCTCACCGATCTAGGTACCCGACTCATCCGGGCGGCCGGGATCACTGGCAACCTGGTCACGGCGGGACGGCTGGTCGGGATCGTCTGGGCCGGGCTGGGGCTTCTGGCCGTGTACCTGGTGGCGCGAACCTTCGGGGCGAGCGTGTTGCCCAGTTTCCTGGCGGCCCTGGCCGCCCTTGTCAGCCACGCGATGATCCAGCAATGGCAGTACGTGACCCCCCACGCCCTCGACCTGCCGGTGGGCGGCCTGGTCACGCTCCTCGTAGTCGCCTGGGATCGACAGAAAGTCTCCGGCTGGGCGCTTGTCGCGGCCGGCCTCATCCCCCCGCTGGTCAAGGCACCCCAAGTCTTGATCGTCGGCATGGCGGCCGTCTTCCTGCTGCTCGGAGTGGTCCGCTGGCAGACGGCGACGGGCGGCTCGTATGGGATCGATAGAAGACGGCTGCTCGGCTTTCTCACGCTATTCGCGAGCCTGGCGGTCGGGACGATCGTATGGCTGCTCCTCCGCCGCTACTTCACCGTCGACTCCACCGTCGCTTTTCCGCAGTTCATGGTGAGGTCGCTCACCCTGCCCAATCTCCTCGGCAACATCAGCGTCTTCCTGCGTCCTTGGTCCGGCGGGGCCGGTGAGGGACTGGGGGCGCTCGTCCTCTTCTGGTGCTACGGGAACGCCGCCGCGGCGGCGGTCCACTCCCCCCTGCCTGAGATGAGGCGCTTCGGTTTCGCACTGCTGCTCACCGGCAGCCTCGGCGCTCTGCTCTTCGTGATGAGCAATTTCGTCCTTGTTCACCAATACGTGGACATTCCCCTGCGCTACGGTTTTTCCCTTGTCCCGGCGGCGCTCGGAATCGGCGCGCTGGCCCTGCGAACGAGGACTTCTCAACTCCTTGCCGCCGGCCTGTGCACCACCCTGGGGATGTTGGTCGTCTACCAGCAGTAGAGCGCAGCCTGGCGGGCCAATTTGCCGCGGATATGCCGCCCGTCTCTTCGGCACCCGCCCACCGCGTAGGAGTCCTCTTCGCTATCAGCCCTTCTCGGTGATCTTGTACTCGAGGTATTTGCCGAGGAGCAGGCGAGTGTGGGCCTCCAGTGCTGGGAGGACGCTGAGAACCAGGCCGACCACCGGGTAGCTGAAGTACTGGAGAAAGACCAGGAACCGCCTTGCCTCGTTCCATTCCTTCGGCGGCGGCGGGAGCATTTTGTACTCGAGCCAGATCAGCACGATGACGGTCGAGGTGGTGACGGTGAGGATCAGGCTCGAGTAGAGCCATAGGTTCTCGCCGAGCTCGGTGATCGAAAAGTCGACGCTGACCCAGATCGGGATCGAGGCGCCGAAGAGGAGGAAGACGGGCAGGAAGATCCAGTTGAGGTGGTTCAGGAAGAGGTTCATGAACCTGATGATCCGCAGGCGAAGCGGGATCTCGGGATGCTTGGGGAGGCGGGCCAGCACGTAAGGGACGTCGGTGATCCCCCAGGCCCAGCGCTTGATCTGGTTGT
>CAXMLP010000069.1:0-5044 GCA_964194225.1 uncultured bacterium
CCCCGCCAGCAGCGCGACCGCGGTGTACCGGGCGTAGCCGATGGGGATCGTGAGGGGCGAGACCATGCCGAGCAGGATGCCGAGCCCGGCGAAGACCACCGCCACGACGATCACCTGCATGTCGTCACCTCGACGACCGGGGGCGCCGGCGACGGCTTCGCAGTCGGGGCAACCGGCGACACCACCGGGCCCACCGGCGAACCCGCCGGGTTGGGAGTCCCGCCCGGGGCCGGGCGGGCCGAGGGCGTCGCCGCTGGCGTGGGAGACGGCGCCGGGGGCGGCGGTGGTCGATCGGCCTTGAACTTGACGGCTGGCTGCTGCACGTTCTCAAGGTTGATGTACTCGATCTTGTCCGGGTTGCGCACATCGGGGTCGGTCGCGGCGATCGATTTGAGCGAGGAGAGCTTGAGCGAGAGCGATGAGAACTCCTCCGGAGTGAGCACCCTTCCGAAGATGATCCGCACTCCGCGGCCGGTGGTGAGGCTGAGCCCGCCGACGCAGTCAAGGCTGAACTTGACCACGGGCTGGCCGTAGACCCCGGGAAGCGCACGGTGAAGTCTCAGCAGCGCCGCCAGAAGCTGGGGCTCAACCACTCGGGACCCGACTCGGGGGTCGGCCGGTGCGGCCCCCTCGATGAGTGGAAACTCGCTGGCCGACTCCGAGGCCCCGAGGGCGATGCCCTGGTCGCTCACGTAGAAGGGCCGCCCCAGCAGGCGGTTGCGGTAGAGGGCGACGGGCCGCCATTCCTCGACCACCACCTGCACCCGGTCCGGAAGGAGTGGCTGCACAGCGGCCGTCCTCACCCAGGTGAGCCGCTCCAGACGGCGCTGCGTGCTCTCGCTGTCCACCCTCACGACCGACTGGCGACCTTCCAGGCTAGTAACGACGACCACCTGCTCACGGTCGAGGTGGGCGAGTCCCGAGACGGTGACGTGGCGAACCTGGAGCGCCGGACCGGTGATCAGCCAGGCCAGCAGCGCGATCTCGGCGGCGGCCACACCGACGGCGAGGGCGCGCCAGCCGAGTGACTCGATCCGCCACCGCGGCCGCCGGGGACCTCGGCCGCGGGCCGGCCCAGGGGCGAGGTCAGCGCCCGCCAGCGGCTCGTCGCGCTCCTCGCCGAGCCGGTCCCCGCCGCCCCTCGGATAGGCCGAACGGCGGCGCCGCCGCTCCATCAGCGGTCCACTAACCGGCTCCGCCCATCACTCGGAGCCGGGCATGGTGGACGAGCCTCTCGCACAGATCCTCGAAGCTGATCCCGGCCGCCCGCGCCGCATCCGGCAGCAGCGAGAGCTCAGTCATGCCGGGCACGGTGTTGACCTCCAGCACCCAGGGGATCCCCGCGTCGTCCACGATCAGGTCGACGCGGGCCATTCCCTCGCACCTCAGGGTCCGGAAGGCCAGCTCGGCGGCGGCGGCGGCGGCGCGACGCACGGCCTCTGGGAGGCGGGCGGGGATGACGTGCTGGCTCTTGCCAGGGGTGTATTTGGCGTCGTAGTCGTAGACCGGGTTCTGGCTGACGATCTCGAGCGTCGGCAGGACCAGGATCTCGGGTGTCGCGAGGACGCCGACTGTGATTTCCACACCACGGACGAAGCGCTGGACGAGAACCCGGTCGTCGAAGCGGCCGGCCAGGACCAGACCGTCTGCCACCTCCTCCTCGCTTTGGGCGATTGTGAGCCCCACCGTCGAGCCCTGGCGGGTCGGCTTGACCACCAGGGGCAGACCCAGGCCCGCCACCAGCCGCTCGGGCAGATCGCCGGCGATGCCGTCCCTGACGTCGTGCTCCTGGTAGGCCGGCACTGCCAGGCCCGCCTGCTCGAGGACGCGGTTGGCCATCGCCTTGTCGATGCAGAGGGCGCTCGAGAGCACCCCGCAGCCCGTATAGGGAAGCTTCAGCAGCTCGCACATGCCCTGCACCGTGCCGTCCTCTCCGAGGGGTCCATGGAGGGCGATGAAAACGCAGTCAAACCCACCTTCGGCCAGGTGCGCCCAGGTCTGCTGATCGATGTCGAGGGGCGTCACCTCGTGGCCGCTGCGGCGGAGCGCGGCGGCGACCTGCTCGCCGGAAAGGAGCGATACCTCTCGCTCCGAGGAGGTGCCTCCCATCAGCAGCGCGACCCTCATCTCCCGATCACCTCAACCTCCGCTTCCAGATCGACGCCGAACTGATCCGCGACCGCCACCTGCGCTCTCTCGATCAGCGCGCGGACCTCCCGGGCGGTGGCGCCACCCGTGTTCTCTATGAAGTTCGAGTGCTTGAGGCTGATGATGGCGCCGCCCTGCCGGGCGCCTTTGAGGCCGGCGGCCTCGATCAGGCGCGCCGCGGAATCGCCCGGCGGATTCCGAAAGACGCTGCCACAGTTCTTGGACTTGATGGGCTGACTCCGCAGTCGCTCGGCGGTCCACCTGGACATCTGGTCACGGGCCGCGGCGCCATCGCCGGCGCGGAGCGCGAACCAGGCGCCGGTGATCACCTCGCCGCGCAGCCGGCCATCCCGGAAGGCGGAGGTCCGGTAGCCGAGCTCGAGCTCAGCAGCGGGCCAGCGCCGGCCGTCTCCCTCGACCTCCACCAGAACCTCCCTCACCTCGGTTCCCCAGCAGCCGGCGTCCTGGTAGATCGCTCCCCCGACCGTGCCGGGTATGCCGATCGCGAACTCCATGCCCACGAGATCGGCGTCAGCCGCCAGCCGCGCCAGCCGCATCATCTTGAGCCCGGAGCCGGCGAAGACCCGGTCACCATCTCGCCGGAACCGGCGGTCGACCGAGCGGACCACCAGTCCCTCAACGCCCTCGTCCCTGATCAAAAGGTTCGTGCCGGCCCCGATGACCCGGGTCGGAATGCCCCTCGCAGCGGCCTCCCGTGCCACCAGGGCCGGGTCCTCGGTCTCGACCAGGAAGTCCGCTGGACCGCCGATGTTGAACGAGGTGTACCGGGCCAGCGATCGATTCTCAGCGGCGCCCGGCAGCGAGCGCAGCCAGGCCAGGTTGGCCTCATTTCGCCAGGTCATGGGCCACCTTCCATATGTCACCGGCACCCATGAACAGCACCAGGTCGCCGCTCTGGACCAAGCTCGCCAGTCGCTCCTCGACGGCCGCCGGATCGGCCGCGTAAAAGGCACCCGACACCCGGCCGGCGAGGTCCTGCCCGCTCGTCCCATTTGGCTCTTCGCCGGCGGCATAGACGTCCGTGATGATGAGCTCGTCTGCGGCGCCGAAGGACGCGGCGAACTCGTCGATGAGCGCGGCCAGGCGCGAATAGCGATGAGGCTGGAAGACGAGCAGCAGCCGGCCGCCGGCCAGGATCTCCCCCGCCGCCTGGAGCGTCGCCCGCACCTCGGTGGGGTGATGCCCGTAATCGTCGTAGAGGCGCGCGCCCCGCCACACACCCACCCTCTCCAACCTGCGGTGCGAGCCGGAAAAAGCGGCCAGCGCGGCCTTGACGGTGGCCTCCCGGATGCCGAGCTCCAGCGCCACGGCCGCCGCGCCGGTCGCGTTGAGCAGGTTGTGTCGTCCCGGCACTCCAACCCGCAGGCCGAGCCGGGCAGCCTGGTAATCGCCGCTCTCGATGCCGTAGGTGACCCGGTTCGGCGCCGGCAGGCGCATCAGCTCGGAATCTTCGGCGCAGACCACGGCGAGTTTGGTCACCTGGCCCAGGAAGCGCTCGAACACCTCCCGCACCGCCGCCAGGTCTCGGTAGTGATCCGGGTGGTCAAGCTCGAGGTTGGTGAGCACCGCGTGGCTGGGCCGATGCAGCACCAACGAACCGTCACTCTCATCCGCCTCGGCGACCAGCCAGCCTCCGGAGCCAACCCGTGTGCTGGCGCCATCACCCACGAGGACCGTGGGGTCGAACCCCCCCGCCGCCAGCACCTGGCCGGTCATATGCGTGGTGGTCGTCTTGCCGTGAGTGCCGGCGATCGCCACCGAATTGCCGGCGGCGATCAGGTCGGCCAGAAGCTCGGCCCGGGTGACCGACCTCACCCCCGCCCGCCGGGCAGCGGACAGCTCGGGCGAATCGGGCCAGACCGCTGCGCTGTACACGAGCAGGTCCTGCCCGAGGACGTGCGCGGGATCGTGGCCCAACGTGACCCGAATGCCCGCCTGCGCCAGCCGCTCGGTGGTGGCGGTGGCCCGGACGTCGCAGCCGCTGACAGCATCGCCACGGGCAGCGAGGACCTGGGCCAGGGACGACACGCCGGTGCCGCCAATTCCCATCAGGTGGATATTCAAGCGGCCACCTCCCTCAGCACCGACACGATCAGGTTCGCCGCCGCCGGGCGTCCCAGCGCGCGCGACGCGGCTGCCATCTCACGCAGCTGCTGCTCACCGAGGGCAGCCAGCGTCGAGAGAAGGACCTCACTCGTCAGCTCTGCGTCGGCCACCCGCACGGCGGCGCCGGCCGCCACCAGCTGGGCGGCGTTGTGTTCCTGGTGGCCCCCGCCAAAGGTGCCGGGGACAACGATCGCCGGCAGGCCCACGGCGGTCACCTCGGCGAGGGTGCCGACGCCGGCCCGGCAGATGACGAGGTCCGCCTTCGCCATCAGCTCGGGGACAGCGCTGGTGAAGGCCACCGGCTGGTAGCCGGGCTGGGCGAGCTGGCTACCCTGCGCCTCTCCCTGGGCACCGGTCAGGTGGGTGACCTCGCTGAAGCGCTGGAGGAGGCCCCCCAGCGAGGACCAGACCGCCTCGTTCAGGCGCCGGGCGCCCTGGCTGCCGCCAATCACCAGGAGGTTTCGGGGCGGGACCGCCGGCGTCCGCGGCTCGAAGCCCGGCCTCAGGGGATATCCGGTGAACACGGTGTGCCGGGTGGGAAAACGGTCCAGGTCGGCGGGGAAGCTGACACAGGCGGCCGCGGCACCCGACCGGAAGATCCGGTTCGCCAGGCCGCCGGCTTCGAAGACGGCCAGGACATAGGGGATCCGCAGCACGCGGGCGGCGGCCAGCGCCGGTGCCATCGCGTACCCACCGACGCCGAGCACGACGTCGGGTCGGAATCGCCGCACGAGCGCCAGGCCTTCGGCAAATGCGAGCGGGAGCACGT
>CAXMLP010000070.1:0-3044 GCA_964194225.1 uncultured bacterium
CCCCGCCGCTCTCGCCCTCCGCCACCGTCCGATTCGAGTCGTCCTTGGCGACGATCTCAGTCCAGACCTCGTCCTGGAGCACGTGTACGCCGCCACACGCCTCGCACTCTGCGTTGGTCGCCCAGGGGGTCATCTCCGAGGTGGTGGCGCAATCACGAACCTGGATCCCCCAACCCTCCTCGAGGGTCCGCCTGATGCCCGGAATGCTGGACCCCGGCTCGCCGATGAATATGCCCAGACGGAGCGGTGACGCGGCAGGGTCGTAGCCGAGCGTCCGTGCCGTCTCGAGCATGTGAAGCGCGTAGGTCGGAGTGGTGACCAGGACCGTCGAGCCGATCCGGATCATCAGCTCGAGTTGGCGTTCGGTCTCCCCCGATCCGATAGGGAAGGCAGCCGCTCCGATTCGCTCGGCGGCCAAGAGCGATCCCCACCCGCCCATGAAAAGACTGAACACGGTGGCGAGTTGGACCCGGTCCGCCGGCCGCACCCCACAGGTGAAAAAGCCCTGCGCCATCACCTCAGCGATGTATTCCCAGTCCCGTTTCGAAAACGCGTACAGGGTCGGAGTACCACTGGTGCCCGAAGAACCGTGCACCCGCACGATCTGGTCCGCAGCCACTCCGACGTAGCTCCCGAAGGGGGGTGAGGCCGCCTGGTCGTCGCGCAGCATTTGCTTGGTGATGATCGGGACCCGCGCCGAAAAGTCGGCGAGGGTCTTGACCTGGTCAGGGTGGAAGCCGTGGGCGTCGTAGTGGCGACGATAGAACGGCAAACCCTCATAGGCTCGCCGCAGCTGCTGCTGCAAGAGATGGAGCACCTCTCGATCGCGCTCCGCAGGAACCCTGGTCTCCTTCGCCTCGTTCCAGAATCGCGTCATTTCCACCAATCCCAGCCTCCAACAATTCGGCTCACGACCGATCATCCTCGGGGGCGGTCCCAGCCTCGGCCGGTGCCGCCAAAAGTACCGCCACAGCCTCCAGGATGCTGACCAGAGACGATCCCGACGGGAACACGGCTCCCACGCCCACCGCAAGCAATCGCTCGCTGTCGGCGGCGGAGATCGAGCCACCGACCACCACCGGGGTATCCCCGGCGCCGACTCCGCTCAGTGCCTCCAGGACGGCGGCGGTCTCCTCGAGGTGGTTGCCGGACAGGCTCGAAAGGCCCACCAGATCGGCGTCCTCCTGGACTGCGATCGAAGCGATCTGCGGCGCTGTCGCATGGCCCAGGTAGATCACCTCCATCCCCGCATCCCGAAACGCCCTCGCGACGACCATGGCGCCCCGCCAATGCGCGTCCATACCGAGCTTCGCCACGACCACGCGGCGCCCCTGGAGGGGCCCTACCAAAGTGGGAAGTCCCAGCGGCCGAGGGACTCCCGGAAGACGAGTCCAACCTCGCCGAGGGTTGCATCGGCATCAATCGCGGCAATAACCGACGGCATCACATTCGCACCCTGCTCACAGGCGGTCGCCAAGTCTCTCAGCCGGGCCGCGGCGGTGCCGGCATCGCGCCGAGCGCGCGCCTGCTCCAGCTTGGCCGATTGCCGCTCGAGGGTGCCCACCGGCAGTAGGAATGGTTCCACCTCGACGTCGGCACCTTCGACTAGGTGGTTCAATCCGACCACCAGTTGCTGACCCGACTCCAGCGCCAGCTGGTGCTCGTACGCCTTGGTACCCAGCTGCGCGTGAACCCAGCCGTTTTCGGTGGCCGGAACGATGCCACCGATCGCATCGATCTCGGCCAGGCAGGCCACGGCACGCTCCTCCAGTTGATCGGTGAGGTACTCGACGAGATAGCTGCCCCCAAGGGGGTCGGCGCTGGCTGCCAGCCCGGTCTCATGAAGGAGGACGTGCTGGGTCCACAGCGCCACCCGGGCAGCGGGCTCGCTGGGAATGCTCAGTGCTTCGTCATAGCCGTTGATGTGAAGGGACTGGGCACCGCCGAGGACGGCCGCTGCGCCCTGGAGCGCACTGCGTGCGATGTTGACCTGAGCGTGCCGGGCTGTGTTCGATACGCCGGAGGTCTGGACGTGAAAGCGCAGCTGTTGTGACCTCGCATCCCTGACCCCCAACTCATCGCGGACCCAGTGCGCCCACATTCGGCGGGCGGCCCTGAACTTCGCAACCTCCTCCAGGAAGTCGTTGTGAGCGCAAAAGAATAATGTGATCCGGGGCAGCAGGGCCTCTGCCGGCAGCCCGCGCCGGAGGAGTTCTCTGGCGACGGCCTGCCCGTGCGCCAACGCCAGCGCCAGCTCGAGGACCGCGTCAGCTCCCGCCTCGCGGTAGTTGTAGCCGCTGATGCTCACCGGGTTCCAGCGTGGCATGAACTCAAGGCACCACTGCGCGAGATCGCATTCGAGACGAAAGGATCCGGCCGGCGGCAATGCCTCGGGTGCGATCGTGATGGCGGTCTCCATCAGAAAGTCGTTCTGACTGGTACCGGCCAGGACCTGGCGCTGGTATCCCATCCGCTCGGCTGCGCGCACGAACATGGCGAGGTGGGGTACTGCTCCAATCGGTTGGGAGGAGACCAAGGAGACGCTGACCCTGTCAAGCGGAATCCCTGCAAAGAGTTCCTCGAAATCGGCGGCCACATCGACCGCAACCCCGCCTCGACCGGCATCCGAGTGCGCCCTCGGATCGTCCGAGTCGAAGGCTCTCAGGCTTGGATAGTCGAAGACGCCGTTGATCCCGGTCGCCCCGCCCTCCAGCAGCAGCCGGTAACGGGCGTTGGTCTCGGCGGCGGTGGCGAAGCCGGCAAGTTGCCTTATCGCCCAGGCCCGCGATCGGTACATGTCGGGTCTCACCCCGCGGGTGAAAGGAAAAGCGCCCGCGACTCCCAGTCGACCCTTCAGATCCTCTCCGATCTGCTCCGGCCCGGCCGTCGTTGGTATTGGAATCCCTGAGGCGGAGGTCGTCTCCTCGGGGCTTCGAACCGGCTCAGCCATTGGGCGTGCTCAGGCCAGCCGGGACCTGGCGCGGAGGTTGTGCGAGCGAGTACTCACTCGCACACCATAGCCGGGCCCCAGGACCACCTCGAAA
>CAXMLP010000071.1:0-3895 GCA_964194225.1 uncultured bacterium
GCTTAGGAGCGCTGTGGCGGGTACCTCCTGGGACAAGCTCGGCCAGATGGATGCCGCCTTCGAGATAGTCGCCCCCGCGATCCGGCGGGCGGCGCAGGAGGCCGGCGTGAAGCTCTTCGAGTTCCACCGCGACGACCCTCTCTGGCGCCTGGCTTGGGCGCGCGAGGTGGGGGGCGAGGCAAGCGTGGACGTGGAATGGACCGAGGACACACCCGACACCTACTGGCTGACGGCGACCTGGTTCGTCGACGACTGGGAGACGACCCGACGGCGCCAGCACGTCGCCGAGATGGGCGAATTCCTCCGGAATGCCCCCCTCTCCGACCTCGAGCAGCTGCTCCGGCAGGCGGTCAGCGCGGTCGATGGCTGGTCGGCGGCTGATCTCGACGAGGAGTCCGGGCCCTATCCGGAGTGGCGCCAGATCAGCCGGGACGAGTTCGGCAGAACTCGGCTGCCGAAGCGATGAACGGTGCGCCTCCCCGCCGCCGGCACCGGGCCATCGTCCTGGTCCTCCTCATGACGGCTTCAATCATCTTCCTGGTTCTCACGTTCCCGGCGCCGGCAACCTTCACCGGGCGTGGCGGTTTCGCCCTGGCCGTCGTCGTGGTGGGGGCACTGATCGGTGGAATCGCATTCAGCTGGCGGCGGTACTGGGGACGGAAGTGACCCTCACCCTTGGCTACAAAGCATCGGCCGAACAGTTCGCTCCCCAGGAGCTGCTGGAGCTCGCCGCCCTCGCCGAGGCGAACGGTTTCGACAGCGTCTGGGTCTCCGACCATTACCAGCCCTTCAAATTCACCGACGGCCACGCGCCCTTCTCGCTGGCGTGGCTCGGCGCGGCAACCCAGCGGACCTCGCGGGTCAAGCTCGGCACCAGCGTCCTGACGCCGACCTTTCGCTACCACCCCTCGATAATCGCGCAGGCATTCGCCACCATCGAGCGGCTGGCTCCGGGGCGAGTCGTGCTTGGGGTGGGCACCGGCGAGTCGATGAACGAGGTGTCCGTGACCGGAATCGAGTGGCCTGAATTCAAGGTCCGCTTCGCCCGGTTGAAGGAGGCCATAGAGCTGATCCGGCGGCTCTGGGTGGAGGACTTCGTCACCTTCGAGGGCGAGCACTTCCGGACCCGCGACCTCACCGTCTTCGACAAGCCGACCCGGCCTATCCCGATCTACGTCGGTGCGGGCGGGGAGGTTGTCGCCCGTTTCGCCGGCCGGACGGCGGAGGGAATCATCGTCACCTCCGGGAAGGGCATGGACCTCTACCGGGAGAAACTCCTGCCGGCCTTTGCGGAGGGCGCCGGCAAGGCCGGCCGGGACGCCTCGCAGCTGCCGCGGATGATCGAGATGAAGGTCTCCTACCATCGGGACCGCGCCCAGGCGATGGAGGACACCAAGAACTGGGCCCCGCTCGCCCTCCCTGCCGAGGACAAGGCGGGGGTCGACGACCCACGGGAGCTGGAGCGGCGGTCGAAGGCGATCGAGGACCAGGCGCACCGGCGTTGGCTCGTCGCGGTTGACCCGGAAGAGCACCTCGCCCAGCTCGAACCCTATCTACAGCTGGGCTTCACCGAGCTCGTCTTCCACTCCCCGGCCAACGACCAGAAGGCCTTCCTCGAGCTGTACGGAAAGGAGATCCTGCCCCGGCTTCGGACCCGGTCCGGATGATCGTCGCGGCAGTCCTTGTGAAGGGCTTCGGGGTCGCCAAACAGAGGCTGGCCGGAGCGCTCAGCCCCGAGCAGCGACGGCGCCTGGCCGAGGAGGGCGCCGCCCTCGCGCTGACCGCGGCGGCCGCCGCCGACCGGGTGCTGGTCGTGGCGGGGACCGAGGCGGCCGGCGCCTGGGCCAGCGAGCGAGGGGTCGACGTGATTGTCGAGGCGCTTCCCGCCGGCCAGAACGGGGCTGCCGCGAAGGCTGTTCGATGGGCGTTGGACCTCGGCGCCGATGGCGTGCTCATCCTCTCCAGCGACCTGCCGCTGATCACCCGCGAGGCGGTTGCCGAGCTGCTCGATGGCGTGCGCCAGAGAGAGCGGCCGATGGTGGTGGCCGCTCCGGCGACCGGCCGCGGCGGGACCAACGCGCTCTACCTGGCACCGCCCGGAGTGATCGGGCTGCACTTCGGCGACGACTCCCTGGTCAAGTTCGAAGCCGACGCTCTCAGCAGCGGGGTGCCGTTCGCCCTCCACGAGTCACCGGAGTTCGCCCTCGACCTCGACGAACCCGACGACCTGGCGGGCCTCAATCGCTCGCTCACGGCTTGATCGAGCTCCATCCGGTGACCGGGCTGCCCGAGGTGAGCCCGGGGGACGATCTCGCCGCCCTCCTCGTCGCGTCAGCTAGATTCGTCGACGGCGACATATTGGTGATCGCCCAGAAGGTCGTCTCGAAGGCCGAGGGCAGGGTCCGGGACATGCGAGACATCCAGCCTGCGAAGCAGGCGATGGAGATCGCAGCCAGGAACGGCTCAGATCCCCGCCAGGTGCAGGCGGTCATCGATGAGAGCGTGAGGCTGCTGCGCACCGAGCGAGTCGTCATCGCGGAGACACGGCACGGCTACGTCTGCGCCAATGCCGGGGTTGATCACTCCAATGTTCCGGGCGGTGAGCTCCTCACCCTGCTCCCCCTCGATCCCGATGCCAGCGCGCTGGCGCTCCGGGAGCAGCTCGCCCGCCTGGCCGGCGTGAGGGTCGCGGTCATCGTCTCCGACACCTTCGGCAGGGCGTGGCGGATGGGCATCGAGAACGTCGCGCTCGGGGTGGCGGGCATCCCGGCACTGGTCGACTACCGCGGGCAGGCCGACGACTTCGGGAGAACCATGATCGGGACGGTCGTGGCGGTCGCCGACGAGCTCGCCGCCGCCGCCGAGCTGGTGATGAACAAGACCGATCGGGTGCCCGCCGTGATAATCAGGGGCTACCGGCCCCCCGGGCCGCCCGGCACCGGCCGCGACCTTGTGCGGCCCGCCGCCGAGGACCTATTTCGTTGAGCCGCGCGGAGCCGCCCGCGATGCGCGTCGTGCTTTTGGCGGGCGGCACGGGTGGGGCGATGCTGGCCGAGGGCCTCTACCACGAGCTGGCGGCGGACTCCCTGACGGTCATCACGAACACCGCCGACGATCTCGAACTCTGGGGTTTGGCGATCAGCCCCGACACCGATTCGGTGCTCTACCGGCTGGCCGGCATATTCAATGAGGAGAGTCACTGGGGCGTCGCGGGCGAGACGTTCGCCGCCCTCGGCATGCTGCGGAAGTATGGGGAGGAGACCTGGTTCGGGCTCGGCGACCGGGACCTCGCGACTCACGTCCTGCGCACCTCGCTCCTGCGCGCCGGGGGGTCTGCCACCGCAGTCACTGCCGAGCTCAGCCGGCGGCTGGGCATCCACGCTCGCGTCCTCCCCATGTCCGACCAGCCGGTGCGGACCAAGGTCACGACTCCCAAGGGGCGGCTCGACCTGCAGGAGTATTTCGTGCGGGAACGGCACAGCCTTGCGGTTTCAAATGTGGAGCTTGAGGGGGTTGCCGGAGCCGCTCCCAGCCCGGCGGTCCTCGAGGCTCTCGGCGCCGCCGAGCTGGTGATCATCGGCCCGTCGAATCCCGCCATCAGCATCGAGCCGATCCTGGCCCTGGTGGCGCCCTTGCTGAAGCGAGAGCAGACCTGCGCGGTGACCCCGATCGTGGCGGGCGCCGCCCTCAAGGGCCCCACCGTCGAGATGCTCCGGGGACTCGGCCGCGAGGCGACGCCGCTCGGGGTTGCCCGCGGCTACGCGGCTCACGCCGCCACCTTCATCCTCGATCGTCGCGATGCTGGCCAGGCGGCCGACATCGAGTCCGTTGGCTATCGGGTGGTGCAGCTCGACACTGTCATGGCGGGGCCGCCCGGCTGTCTCTTATACACATC
>CAXMLP010000072.1:0-3685 GCA_964194225.1 uncultured bacterium
TGTGTATAAGAGACAGATGTCGGCCGCCCTGCCCCGCCACGTCCCGGCCGGCTTCCTGATGACCGACAACCCCGTGCAGAGCGAGTTCCACGTGATCGAGGCGGCGCCCGACGGACACATCAAGTTCATCGGCACCTCGCGAGCCTTCGTGGCGCCCAAGCTGGATTTCGAGAAGATCAGGACCAAATTGACGGGAACCAGCACAGCCTCCGCCCGCCTCTACCTGGGGACTCTGCCGGTGGAATCCGCGACCGTCAAGGAGAAGCCCCTGTCGCTGCCCTGGCTGCCCCTCATCGGCTCTCGTATCAACCTTCGGTACGTCGTCGACCCGGTCTCGGCCAAGCCCTCCCGCTGATCGGCGGCCGCCGGCGGTTTTGAGTACCCTCAATCCCTCGTGGTGGGCAGAGTCCTGGCTGTTGACGTCGGCTCCCGCAGGGTCGGGCTTGCGCTCAGCGATGAATCCGGCCAGCTCGCCTCTCCGCTCCGCACCGTCCCCGCTGAACCGGCGGCCACCCTCGCCGTCAGGCTCGCGGAGGTGGCGCGCGAGGTCGGCGCGGTGGCCCTGGTGGTGGGCCTGGCGACCAACCTCGACGGCAGCCGGGGGCCTGCGGCGCACGCTGGCGTGGCGCTCGCCAACGAGCTCAAACGGACCACCCGCCTGCCCGTGTCTTTATATGACGAGCGCCTATCGAGTGTCGCCGCCGAACGTGAGCTGATCGGCCAGGGCGTCCGCCGCGAACGCCGCCGCGAGGTGCGCGACCAGCTCGCCGCCACGTTGATCCTGCAGGGATTCCTGGAGCGGGGACGCCGTGGCCGATGACCCGGCCCTGGAGACCGTCAGCCTCATCGACGAAGATGGAGTCGAGCAGTCCTTCACGCTGCATGACGCGTTCGACGTCGATGGCTTCACGTACTACCTGGTCGAAGGGGTAGCTGACCCGGAGCTCGTGCTCCTCCTGAAGGAGGTCGGGGGCCGGCTGATCACCGTCGATGGCAGCGAGTTCGACCAGGTTCTGGCGCAGCTCGAGGACATGCCCAGTCAGTAGAGTGTGCGGCTGACATGCGCAAGCTGATCGTCTTCCTGGTGATCGTCGGGGGGTTGCTCTTCGGGGTCAATTCCGCCTACGGGTGGTACCAGCGCGAGACCGATCGACCTGCCTCGCCGCAGGCGGAACAGGTGAATTTCAAGGTCACCCCCGGGGAATCGACTGCCGAGATCGGCGACGATCTCTACGCCAAGGGACTGGTTCGCAATCGTGAGGTCTTCCAGGTCTATGTGAGGCTGAGCAACCTGGCACCGACCTTCCAGGCCGGTGACTACTCACTCGACAAGCACATGACGATGAAGCAGGTGGCCGACGCCCTCCAGCATTCTGCCGTTGATCAGTTCGCCTTCACCATCCCCGAGGGCTTCACCATCGGAAGGACCGCCAAGAAATGGGAGGCCGAGGGCCATGGCACGGCGGCGTCCTACCTGGAAGCGGCCAATCCGGCCAACTGGACCGCCTTCGACTTCGTGGCGCAGCGGCCTAAGCTGGCCGCCCGGGCGGACAACCTGGAGGGTTATCTTCTGCCGGAGACCTATTCGCTGAACCGAACGGCAACCGCCCGCGACCTTGTGAAGGCTCAGCTGGAGCAGTTCCAAAAACTCTTCACCCCGCAGCTGAAGAGCGCCATCCAGGCCCAGGGCCAGACGGTTGACAAGATCGTGATCTTGGCGTCGATGGTCGACCGCGAGGTCCAGACCGACCCCAACCGCGCGATCGTCTGCGGCATCTACTACAACCGCCTGGCGATCCCCAACACCCTGGACGTCGACGCCACCATCCTCTATGCGCTGGGGCGGACGTCGGGGGTTCAGTACATCAGTGAAGCGGACAAGCAGGCCGCGGCCAGCTCACCCTACGACACCTACACACACCAGGGCTTGCCACCCGGGCCGATCAGCAACCCCGGCGCGGCGGCGATCCATGCCTGTGTCAGCCCCCAGCAGCGCGACCAGCGCTGGATCTTCTATTTCGCAGACTGCAAGGGCGTCACTCATTTCTCCCGGACACCCGGCGAACAGCAGGCCCAGATCAGGCAGTTCGGCGTGGTCGGGGACGGGTGTTAGATGGCCTGGCCAGTCGCCGCTCGGCACCGCGGACTGCTCAGCCAGCCCGCTGGCGGCCGGCGGGGGGACTGACGGCGGGAATTGCCGCTCGTGGGCCTGCTCGGGCACGGGGTTGGCTACTCGGCCAGCCCGGCCATGCAGAACGCCGCTTTCCGGGCCGCGGGGCTCACGGATTGGAGTTACGAGCTATTTGACGTGTCACCCGAGGAACTCCCGGCGGCGGTGGCCGCGCTCCGTTTGCCGGGTCGAGCCGGGGCCAATGTCACCATCCCCCACAAGGTGGCGGTGATCGAGCTCCTCGATGATCTCGACGAGATGGCAAGCGCGGCGGGGGCTGTCAATTTCATTCGCCGCGACGGCGAGCGGTTGTTCGGGGGCAACACCGACGTCGTGGCCATCCGGGGGGCCCTTGCGGACGTCGGCTGGACCGGAGGCCGGGCGTTGATCCTGGGGCGCGGTGGTTCCGCCCGCGCCGCGGCGGTGGCACTCGCTGACGCCGAGGTGGCCCACGCCACCCGGGACAACTGGGAGCAGCGTGGCCAGATGTCTCGAATGAGTGACCTCGTCATCAATTGCACTCCGCTGGGACGGGCCGGCGAGATGCCGCTGGCGCCGGCTGACCTTCCCCGCCAGGCGGTGATCGACCTCGTCTACAGCGCTGGCGGGACGCCTCTCATCGCCCATGCGCGGGCCGCCGGCCGGCTGGTGGCTGACGGTTGGTCTGTTCTTCTGGCGCAGGGTGCCGCATCCTTCACCGGATGGACATCGTTACCAGCGCCCCTGGTGGAAATGCGGCGGGCGCTGCCGGTTTGACAGTCGCGCTCCTCACGGCCGCCGCGTGGCTCCTGGTCGGCCTCGGTGTCGGCTACGGGATCCGCCGCCTGACCGTTTTCCTCACCTACAGCGAGAAGATGGAGCCGGGCTTCGAGCGCTGGCAGGTCTGGGGGCCGCCATTGCTCACGGCGGCGCTTTTCAGCGCCTTCGGCTTCCACTTCGCGGGTGACTGGATCCTCCTGCTCATCAAGAGCCTGTGGGTGGCGGTCCTGGTCCAGGTGATCTTCTTCGACAGCGAGCACAAGCTGATCCTGGACAAGGTGATGTTCCCGGCCATGGCCGCGGCGATCGCGCTGAGCCTCGTCACGCCGTATCTCGGGCTGCGTGAGAGCCTGCTCACCGGGATCGGGGCGGGGCTCATCTTCCTGCTCCTGGCAATCATCGGCTCGATGCTTTTCGGCGCCGACGCGCTCGGGTTCGGCGATGTGAAGCTGGTCGCCTTCCTGGGGTTGATCATCGGCATCCACAAGGCCGCGATCGTGACCTCCCTCTTTCTCGGCGTCCTCTTCGCCGGGGTCATCTCGCTGCTCCTGGTCGTCTTCCGGGTGCGCAGCATGAAGGACGCCATCCCCTACGGGCCCTTCCTCGCGGCGGGGGCTCTCGTCGTGCTTTTCCAGCTTGGCGCAAAATAGTCAGCCGTGGGCAGAGAGCTGATGCCGGGGGAGGAGTTGGTGCGCACGGAGCACCAGCATTGGGTCGTGATGGTGCGCCCGCTGCTGCTGCCGATCGCCCTGGTCG
>CAXMLP010000073.1:0-6632 GCA_964194225.1 uncultured bacterium
CCTCATTCAGCCGTTACAGTCCACTAGCAAGAAAAGGCGCCGGGAGCGGCTCTAACAAGTCGACACCCATGCGTTTTCAATTTCCCAGCCGGGATCGCTTCCACGCGGCCATCGGCAACGTGCTGCACGTGCGTCGATCCGAGCTCGACCGCACGCTTCGGATGGGCAGCCTCGCTGTCGTGCTCGGCTGTGCGATGTACACCGCGTTCAATGCCACTCAGGCGATCTTCCTGACGCAGACAGAGGCGCGCGCCTACCCGCTCTTCTTCGTGGTTCTCGCGCTGGCGGTCTGGCCGGCCATCGCTGCCTCCGCCGCCGCCAGCCGGCGGTGGGGAATCGCTAAAGCATTCCGCTACGTGCTGTTGCTGAACGCGATCCTGCCCATTCCGATCCTGATCGCCTACAGCGCGTCGGAGACCTACATGGTGAGCTTTGTCGTCTACGTGATCTACTCGGTCTCATTCGAGATCGTGATGCTGCAGTTCTGGGCCTTCGTGTCGCAGTACTTCAACATCCTCGAGGCGAAACGAATCTTCCCGGTCATCGCCGCCGGCTCGGGGCTCGGCTACATCTTTGCCGGGGCCCTGACCTCGCTTGTCACCAATCTCAGCGGCCGGCCCGAGGGTCTGCTCTTCGTCTGGGCGGCCGGTGCCGCCCTGGCCGGGCTGATCTCTTACCGGGCGGAGCGCCGGCTCCACCGCCCGCCAGTGGAGGAGGACGCCGACGAGTTCATGACCGAACAGCACCAGCCGGGCAGCCGGACCCGCCGTCACCATCGCGTTCGAGATTCGCTCCGCTACCTCCTGGCGAGCCGGCTCGTGCTGGTGCTGCTCCTGCTGGGCACCCTGCTGATGATCGCGATGCGGGTATCGGACTACCTGGTCGCCCTGGTCTTCGTGCAATCGACACACGACATCAAAGAGCTCACGATCCTGATCGGCAACGCCTGGATGATCAGCTACGTGGTTCAGCTGGGGCTCGGTCTGTGGGTGACGCCCTGGCTCCTCGCCAAGGCCGGCGTCCGGAACGCCATCCTCGCCCTCCCGATGGCCACCCTGTTCGGCTTTGCCTGCGTCACCTGGGCTCCCGGTCTGGCCGCCTCGCTCTTCCTGTTCGTTGTCCGCAACGGCCTGCAGACGGGGGTTGACGACCCGGCCCAGCAGGTCCTGACCGGCGCCCTTCCCGAGCAGGTCGCGCCGCGCCTCAAGCACCTCCAGGACAACCTGGTTCTGCCCGGCTCCGCGGTCCTAACCGGGATGACGCTGCTGCTGGTCAGCGGCTTCTACGGGCAGGCTTCCGTCATCTTCCTGGCGGGGCTCGGCATAGTCATCTGCGCGGCCTTCCTGGTCGCCGCGATCTGGGTTCGCAGCCTTTACGTGAACGCCGTCTACCAGCGGCTCCGGGCCCACACCCTCTCGCTGAGCGACCTTGAGCTGGCCCTGGGCAGGCCCAGTCTGCTGGAGGTGGATGAGCTAAAGGGGTATATCCAATCCGAGGGCAAGGAGGTGCGCGAATTCGCCGCCGCCGCCCTGGGCAGGCTCGCCCCGGACCGCTTTCTGGAGATCGTTCCCGGCCTCACCCGGTCCCCGGAGGCGGGGCTCCGCCGGCTCGCCTTCGAGATGGCCAAGCCTGGCTCGATCTCGCTCTCCCTGATCGAGGCGGGAGCGGCCGACCCCGATCCCTGGGTGACCGCCGCCGCCGCCGTGGCCGGTCTGTGCCACCGACCGGCGTGGTCTCCGGGCGGTGACATTCTGCGCAATCTCCAGCACTCCAAGGAGCCGGAGGCCCGGGCAGCCGCCGTCTGGGCCTCCGCCGCGGTGGGCGATCCCGACCAGGTGGCGCTCGCGCTGGGCGACCCTGATCCGATTGTCCGGCTGGAGGCGATCAAGAGCTATGCGCGCCTCAAGGGCCACGTGGCGGGATCCGCGCAGGGACTCGTCCACTGCATGCGGGATGAGAGTACCGAGGTGCGCCGGGAGGCACTCCGGCAGGCCATCCGCTGGACGCCCGGGCCGAACGTCGTCGATGAGGTCGCTGACGCGCTCGTCTGGAACCTGCACAGTCCCGACCCGCTCTCCCGCCGCCTCGCCGGCCAGGCGATCGCTGTGCAGTGCCCGGCCGCGCTCGATCGCACCATGGAGTTTCTCTCCGGCGAGACGCAGGTCGCGGTGGCGACGGTCGAGGCGCTGTTCCGGAGCAGCCGGGCCGACCTGAGGAGCCGAGCCACGGCCCATCTTGAGGTTGTGCTCGATCTGGCAGTGGAGTCAGCCGAACATGCCCGCCGGCTCTCCTCCGGCGATGACTACCGACACGTGGTCCTGCGGATCGCGCTCGAGGATTACCGGCGGCATGCGATCGAGCTCTGCCTGGCCGGCCTGCGGTCACTTCACGAGAAACGGGGCTTCGCCCGCGTCGAGAGAGGACTGCGGGCGGCCGACCCGGGAGCACGGGCTGAAGCCACCGAAACGCTGTTAAACTTCGGCCCGGCTCGATTGGTCGAACCCCTTGTCCGCCTGCTCGACCCAGAGAGCTTCGAGGGCGCGGCCGCGCGCCCCCTCTCGGAGGACGAGATGGAAAAGCTCGAAGCGCATCCTCATGAATGGGTCGCCCTGGCGGCCCGGTCCATGCACCTCGAGTCGAAAGAGAACATGAAAGATCTGATCGCACTCAAGAAGGTGCCACTCTTCGCCAACCTGACGCTGGAGCAGCTCGCCAGCATCGACAAGCTCATGGTCACCCGGCGCTACCTCAAGGGAGAGCACATCTTCCGGCTCGGGGACCTCTCCAGCGAGCTCTATGTGATCGTCGAGGGCGAGGTTCGCATCCACCGCGACCACCGCTCCCGGATGATGACCCTCGCCACCCTGCGCGCCAGTGACGTGATGGGCGAGATGGCACCCTTCACCGACCAGCCGCGATCAGCCGGGGCCCAGGCGGTCACCCCTACCACCGTGCGGGTGCTCCGCAAGGACCGCCTCGAGGCCATCCTTCACGAGCATCCCGAGGTTCTTCTCGAGGTGATTCGGAACCTGAGCCACAGGCTCGTGATCGCCAATGAGCAGCTCGAGGCACTCCAGCCACGGCCCGAACCCCAGCCTGACTTCAAGCCGGCCGCCGCAAGTTCGAAGCAGGATGGAAAGGCTGCCGCAAAGGCGAAGGCGCCACCGCGAGGGCGGGGCACGGCCGGCAGCCGCGCCTGATCAGGCGGCCTAACCCGGGCTGGGCTCATACGGTTCGAGCAGCTCGATGTCGGTCTCGCTGAGGTCGACCTGCACGTTGACGCCGACCACCTCGATCACCTTCTCCACCGGGATCGTCACCCGCGCTCCGGCCACCCCCGCGCGGATCATGACCAGCTGAGCGATGATTCCCGTGTCGTCGGCGATGACCTGGTCGACATGGCCGATCCGCTGGTCACCTACCCAGACCGGGCTGCCCGCCGTGATCTCGTGAGCGGCGCTGCCGGGCGTGAGGTCGGCGTGCACGGGCGGCTGGTAGGGGGCGTTGCCGAGCAGCGCGCCGGCGAGGGCGAGGAAGTGGTGTAGCTGGTAGCCCTCCGGCGGTTCCCAGTGGTCACCGGGTGCCTCGAGGGAGGCGCTGTCATGAAGAGGGAACTGGTTGAGCTTCTCGCCGTCAAGGTCGGTCGCCAGGCCGTCCGGACCGGCGTCCCGGAACCGCGCGAGCGGCACCAGGCGATCGCCCACCACCAGGTGGGTGACCAGGTGTGCCCCCTCGTCGACAACCAGGCGCTCCACCTGGCCGATGCGGACGCCGTCCGAGCCCAGCACGTCCTCCCCGATTCGCAGCTCCCTCACAGCAGGCGGTCCTCGAGCGGGGGCAGGTCCGGCTCCGCAGCCCGGGCCGCCTCGGGCGCGGCCGGTATCGCCGGCGCCTCGGGGCGCACCTCGATCTTCTGGCGGGCCGCGTTCAACCTCGCCTCGCAGACCTTGAGGTAGCGGCGCCCCTGGTCGACGGCGGTGATCGCTTCCTCAAGGGTCAGATTGCCCTCCTCGAGCGAGCGCAGCTGGGCGTCGAACAGCTCGAGCGCCTGCTCATAGGAGAGGTCCTTGTCCACGTTTGGGTCGAGGGTCAAGCGCTCGCCTCCTCCACTCGTGCGGTGAGGGTTCCAGCCGCCAGCCGGATGCCGACGCGGCGCGCCGGCCGGGTATCCGCGGCGGCCATCAGGATGGCGCCTGTCTCGAGGTCGTGGGTGATGCTGTAGCCGCGCGCCAGGACCGTCAGGGGCGAGACAGCATCGATCCGCTGACGGCGGTGCGCGAGCTCACGGGCGGCGCCGGCCAGCCTCTCACCGAGGAGTCGGAGCAGCGTGGGAGCTCCCCGGCGGCGAAGGAGGTCGTCCCGGCGGCGGCCGACAGCCGCTGTGGCCTGGCTCGCCAGCCGGCGGGTGCGCTCGGTCAGCTCCGCCTGGCGCCGGGCCAGCAGCTGACGCGGGCTGAGCCGGACCAGGTCCCGGTGAAGTCGTTGAAGCCGCTCTCGCCTCAGCTCAAACAGGGCGGGCAGCACGGTGGCGAGCCGGTCCAGCCGACGTTGATGGGCCTCGGCGCCTGCCGCCAGTCGGCGTCGGCCCTCTCGATCCAGTCGCCGCCCTCGCTCGGTGAGGAGCAGCTGAAGAGCTGACTTGCGCGGCACCACCCGGGCTCCCGCCTCAGTCGGAGTCCGGCATTCAGCGTCCGCCGCGAGGTCCGCCAGCGTTCGATCGGAGGTGTGGCCGAGGGCAGTCACCACCGGGATGGCGGAGGCCAGAATGGCGCGCACCACGGGCTCGGTGTTGAAACCGTAGAGGTCCTCGAAGCTGCCGCCGCCGCGGGCGATCACCACCACGTCGGCGCGGGCCTCGCGGTTCGCCTGGCGAATCGCCATCACCACGCTGGCGGGGGAGTTGGCGCCCTGTACCTGGGCGGGGTAGACGAGTATCTCCATGTTCGGAAAGCGCTCCCAGATCGTTTGCTGGAGGTCGTGGATGACAGCCCCGGTGGGAGACGTGACCAGGGCCACGGCTCGGGGCAGAAACGGTATCGCGCGTTTGCGTTCGGGCGCAAACGCGCCCTCCACCTCGAGCCGCTGCTTCAGCAGCTCGATCTTGGCGCGCAGCTTGCCGACGTCGTCGAACTCGAGGTAGTCCACGACGAGCCGGATCCGCCCACCCTGGGCCCAGAAGTCGATCCGTCCCCGGAAGATGAACTCCTGGCCGTCCTCGGGAAGCATCGTCAGGCGGCGCGCCTCGTTGCCGAATATGAAGGCTTCGATCACCGACCCCGCGTCACGAATGGTGAAGGTGTAGTGACCCCTGGCGGACAGCTTCATTCCGCTGACCTCGCCCTTCACGAAAACGCTGCGCAGGGGCTGAAGCTCGGCCTGGATCTGCCGGGCCAGCTCGGTGACCGTCCAGGGTCGCCCGCCCGCCCCGGTCTTCAGCAGCCTGTCCTCCGCCATGAGTGGAAAGTCTAGGGCCGTTTTTCCCCGAACCCGTCAGGGCTTCGGCGCGACCTTCCCGGTCTGGAGCAGGTGATCACGAGCCATCGCCGAGTAGCTCTCACGGATGGACTGTTTGGGGTTCAGCCCGAGTTGAGCGGCGACCGCGGGGATGGCTTCGACGGGCCCCTCCAACTCGGTGAAGAAGCCGAAGTCGAGAGTGTCGAGGGTCACAGTTACGCCACTGACCAGGAAGCTTGCCCGGTGCTTGTGATAGGTGAAGTCCACCGTGTAACCGAGGCTTTCGAGGAGGTCCCGGGCCGGCCCCGACTCCGCCACCGCCACCTCGGTCTCTTCCCGCACCTTGATCTCGCCCATGTAGCGGGCCGGGCCCTTGGTGGTGAGAATGCCGCCGCGGCTACCATCGATCACCCGAAGCCGCAGGCTGACACGGGACTTGGCCGGCACGACGAAGCGAATGTTCTCCTCGTCATACGCTCCCTGGCTGACCGCCTTGAGCTCGCGCAGGCTCCGCCGGAGGCGAGCGTGATCGGCCGAGCCGGCAAGTCGGAACTTGAGCTCCGCCTCGAGACTGCGGTCCCGCAGGTGCTGCTTCGGCCGCGGAGAAGCCATCAGGGTCGAGCTTATCGGGTCGGTCTCGCTCTAGCCGCCGATCTGGGACATCGACTTGGCGGGCTTGATGAAGCCTGCCTGGCCAATCTCGTGGCCCTCCTCTTTGTTCCAGACCGCACCCTCGATGACGCGCGCGATGCTGTCATCCGAGGCGCCACCGCGCATCAGGTCGCGCAGGGGCGTCTCGTGGAGGGAGAACAGGCAGGTCCGAAGGCCGCCCTCGGCGGTCATCCGAATGCGGTTGCAGGTGGTGCAGAAGGCCTGCGACACGCTCGAGATGAAGCCGACCCCGCCGGGCGCGCCATCCCCGAACCTGTAGTTGTGCGACGGCGCCGGCCGATCGTCCTGCTGGAGGACCAGCGGAAAGAGGTCCTCGATGCTCTCCTGGATTCTCTGTGAAGGGACCACCAGGTCCGGCTTCCAAATCCCATCAGCGTCCAGAGGCATGAACTCAATGAACCTGACCTCGTAGCCCTTCTCGCGAGCCAGGCGGGCAAAATCGACCACCTCGTCGTCGTTGTGACCCTTCATCACGACGACATTGAGCTTGATCGGTCGCAGGCCCG
>CAXMLP010000074.1:0-2432 GCA_964194225.1 uncultured bacterium
GCTTGCCGAAGCGGTCGACCTTGTCGCGGATTCCGGAGCAATTGGATCACCGATTCCGGACGAATTGGATCAGTCATTCCGGGGTTTTGGATCACCCCGCTGAAGGAGGTCGTGGCACGGTCGGCGTGAGGTGAGAGGCGGCGGGCATCCTGACTCGGACAGTCGCAGCAGACGTTCGAGGAGAGATGCCGATGCCCCGTCCCCGTTCCGCCATGCGCAAGATCAGAGAGGTCCTCCGGCTCGCCTTCGAGGAGCAGCTTTCCCGCCGGCAGATCGGGGCCGCGGTGGGGCTGCCTTACAGGACGGTGTGGCACTACCTGGAACGAGCTCGACAAGCCGGGCTGAGTTGGCCGCTACCGGATCAGATCGACGACCGGGAGCTGGAGGGCAGGCTGTTCGTGGCGGCAGCCACGCCAGCGGTGCCGGGCCGGCCGCTACCGGACTGGGACCACGTCCACCGGGAACTGCGGCGGCCGGGGGTGACCTTGATGCTGCTCTGGCTCGAATACAAGGAGCGCTTTCCGGACGGCTACCAGTACAGCCAGTTCTGCGACAACTACCGGCGCTGGCAGCGCCACCTCGACGTGGTCATGCGTCAGGAGCACCGGGCGGGGGAAAAGCTGTTCGTCGACTTTCCCGGCCAGCGGATCCCGGTCTACGACTTGGAGACCGGGACCCTTCGCTTCGAGGCCGAGCTCTTCGTGGCGGTGCTGGGGGCGAGCAACTACATGTACGCCGAGGCCTTCCCCTCGCAGGAGTTGCCCTACTGGATCTCCGGCCACGTTCACTGCTTCGAGTTCCTGGGCGGCTGTCCCCAGATCGTGGTCTGCGACAACTTGAAGTCGGCGGTGGCCCGCGCCCACCGCTACGAGCCCGACATCAACGCCACCTTTCTGGAGATGGCGAGCCATTACGGAGTGGCGATCATCCCGGCCCGGAGCCGGAAGCCGCGCGACAAGGCTAAGGTCGAGGTCGGGGTCCTGATCGCCGAGCGCTGGATCATGGCTCGGCTCCGGAACCGAACCTTCTTCAGCCTGGGCGAGTTGAACCTGGCCATCCGCGATCTGGTGGATTGGGTCAACCGGCGCCCCTTCAAGAAGCTGCCCGGATCCCGCCAGAGCCTCTTCGAGGAACTGGAACGGCCGGTCCTCCGGCCGCTGCCTCAGGACCGCTACGAGTTCGCGAGGTGGAAGCAGGCCAAGGTCAGCATCGACTACCACCTCGAGGTCGAACGCCACTACTACTCCGTTCCCTACCAACTGGCCGGCGAGCTCTGCGATGTCCGCCTCAGCGCGGCCACGGTCGAGATCTTCCGCCGTACCCGCCGGGTCGCCAGCCACGTCCGCAGCTTCCAGCGCGGCCGCCACAGCACCGACCCTGCCCACATGCCCGATTCCCATCGCCGCCACCAGGAGTGGACGCCGGGCCGGATCATCAGCTGGGCGGAGAAGACGGGACCGGCGACGGCCCAGCTAACCCAAGGCATCTTGGAGTCGAGGCCGCATCCCGAGCAGGGCTTTCGCTCCTGCCTCGGCATTCTCCGGCTCAGCGACCGCTACGGCGCTGATCGCCTTGAGGCGGCCTGCCAGCGGGCGCTGGCGGTCAAAGCCTTCAGCTACCGAAGCCTGGAGTCGATCTTGAAGACCGGCCTCGACCGTCAGCCGCTGCCTGACCCCCAGGCCGCTCCCCAGCCACCGCCGCCATGACAATCTGCGCGGCGCCGGCTACTACCAATGACCAGGAGAAGCTGATGCTCATCAACCCCACCGTCGACGGCCTCTACGCGCTCAATCTGCCGGCCATGGCCAGAGCCCTGCTCGAACAGCGGGAACGGGCGGACCACCAGGCCTTGAGTTTCGAGGAGCGGCTCAGCCTGCTGGTCGACCTCGAGCTCCAGGACCGCGAGAACCGGCGCCTGCAGCGGTCGCTGAAGGTGGCCAAGCTGCGCGGCAATGCGGTCATTGAGGACATCGATTTCCGGCGCCCGCGCGGGCTTGACCGCTCCCAGCTGCTGAACCTGGCCGAATCGCTCTGGGTCGCCAACCATCACAACGTGGTGGTCGTCGGTGCCACCGGTCTCGGCAAGACCTTCGTCGCCTGCGCGCTCGCACACTCGGCCATCCGTCACCGCCACAGCGCGCTCTACCTGCGCGGTCCCCGGATGCTCGACGATCTTGCCATCGCTCGAGCCGACGGTCGCTTGTCGCGCCTGCTGGCCAGTTGGGCCCGCGTCGACGTCCTGATCATTGATGACTTCGGGCTCCGGCCGCTCAGCCCCGACCAGGCCTCTGACTTGCTCGAGGTCATCGAGGACCGCGCCCAGCTCCGTTCCACCATCGTCACCAGCCAGTTGCCGGTCGCCCACTGGCACGAGGCGCTTGGCGAGGCGACCGTGGCCGACGCTATCCTGGACCGACTTCTCCAGAACGCTC
>CAXMLP010000075.1:0-2260 GCA_964194225.1 uncultured bacterium
GAGAGTCGGTCTTCAGGCAGACGCGGATCGCGCCCCACTCCTCGAAGGCATGCCGGAGGAGCAGGTACTTGCATTCGGGGTTGACGCTGCTGCCCCAGCTGCCGCGGGCGTACCAGGTCCAGCCGATCTCGACGCCGCGATGCTCGGGGGCGACATCGAGGTAGCGGGTGCTGCCGATCGCCCGGCCGGTCGGTCTGTCGATCACCGCAAACGGGTACTCGGAGCCTGCCGCCTCGGCGGCGACCGCCGCCTCGATCCAGCGTGTCATCTCCTCAGGAGTGTCGAGCGCGGCCGGGAACCAGCGCCAGAGCTCAGGATCCGAGGCGGCGGCGATGAGGTCGGCGGCATGCTCCGGGCGCAGCGGCGCGAGCCTGACCGCGCGGCCTTCCAGAACTGTTGGACCGAGCTCCATGAATCGAGAGGAAAGGTTAGGGCAACGCAAACCCACCAGAAAAGACTGTCGGGAAGCGTGAGCGCGCCCTAGAGTAGCCACTCGTGGCCCGCCCCAGCACCGTCTTCATGTGTTCGGAATGTGGCGGCGAAGCGCTCAAATGGGCCGGCCAGTGTCCGCACTGCCAGGCCTGGAACACGCTCTCCGAGTTCCGGGTCGTGGAAGCGCGGCGGGGCCGCGAGGAGCCCGGTCAAGCGGGCCGCGCCCCCGGCCGACCGGTCCCGCTCACCGAGCTGGCGGTTGACGCCGAGCCCCGCCGCCGGCTCGGCTGGGAAGAGCTGAACCGGGTTCTCGGTGGCGGAATCGTTCCCGGCAGCATCGTGCTGATCGGGGGCGAGCCGGGTGTCGGGAAGTCCACGCTGGTGATGCACCTGGCGCGGCAGGTGGCAGAGCAGTCAACGGTCCTCTATGCCACCGGCGAGGAGTCGGCTCACCAGGTCGCGCTGCGCGCCCGGCGCCTGGACGCCGTTCACCGGAACCTTCTGCTGCTGGCTGAGACCGACCTCGAAACCGTGGTCGCCGCAATCCGCGAGGTGCAGCCCGCGGTCGCGATCATCGACTCCATCCAGACCATGTCCGACCCCGGGCTGGAGGCGGCGGCGGGAACCGTCAGCCAGGTTCGCGAATGCGCCGCCCGCCTGATGCGGCTGGCCAAGGAGATCTCGGTCCCGATCTTCCTGGTCGGCCACGTCACCAAGGAAGGCGCCATCGCGGGGCCACGGGTGCTCGAGCACATGGTGGACACCGTCCTCTACCTGGAGGGCGATCGGCACCAGGAATTCCGGATCCTGCGCGCCACCAAGAATCGGTTCGGCTCGACCGACGAGATCGGGATCTTCGCGATGGGGGAGTCCGGCCTCGAGGAGGTTGCCGATCCGAGCGCCGTGCTTGTCTCCAATTCGAGCTTGACAGCGGGTGGTACAGTCGTGCTGGCGGCGGTGGAAGGGACCCGGCCCCTGCTCGTCGAGCTGCAGAGTCTGGTCACACCGACCCCGTTCGGTTTGCCGCGGCGAAGCGCCACCGGCATCGACACCAACCGCCTTCACATGATCGTGGCTGTCCTCGAGAAGAGAGCCGGGCTCGAACTCGGGAAGGCCGACATATTCGTCAACGTCGCGGGCGGCATCCGAATCTCGGAGCCGGCCGCCGATCTCGGGCTTGCCCTGAGCATCGTCAGCAACCTGCGCAACCAGCCCCTGCCCCACGGCACCGTGGTGATCGGGGAGCTCGGTCTCACGGGGGAGGTACGTCGGGTCGCGCATCTCGACCGCCGGCTCCAGGAGGCCGCCCGACGCGGCCTGACGCGAGCCATCATTCCCCACGGCAAGCCCGGCGGGCGGCCGCCCGGCCTCGAGGTGATCGAGGTCGGTGATCTCGCCGAGGCGATCTCAACGGCCTTCCCATCGCCAGCCCCGGCGGCGGCGCAGCTGGGCTCGCCGGCCATTCCCCGAACGTATTGATCCGGACTTATTAATTCATTTCATTTCAAGGAGGCGCCATGCGTTCCGAAGCCTGGGCCCGCGGAGTGGGCACTGGGCTCGGAGTGATCGGAGGCTTTTTTCTCGGTTACGCCATGGTCAAACAGGCGGTCATCCCGGCCCCTGGCAGCGGCGTAATCATCAGCCTCACGACCCTCGAAGGACTGATCTTCACTTACCTCGGCATCCCCTACGTGATGGGCGGGTGGAGGAAGGTCGACTTTCAACTCCGAACCACACCACTGCCCGACCTTGTCACCGGCATCTTCGGGCTGATCATGGGACTGCTCGTGGCCGTCCTGATCGGCTTTTTCGTGCGTGACTTTCCCTA
>CAXMLP010000076.1:0-1728 GCA_964194225.1 uncultured bacterium
TGTGTATAAGAGACAGCTCCTAGAGGCCGTTACAAGTCCACTGCTACGCCCGGGCACCGGTCCCGATCACTGGCCGGGTGAGTGAAAGGCCGGCCAGTTTCGCTCGGGTGGGATAATCCGATCTCCAGCAATTGAGCCTCGCCCTGCAGTCCAGACGCACCGCCATCTCCGTGGCGGTGACACACCCCGATCACGAGGCGCTGCTCCGGGACGGCTTCCTGGCGCTGGCCGCAACGCTCTGGCTCGCCTACACGGCGGTCTACCCGGTGCTCGCGCCGGCACACCGCACGCTGCCCGTCTGTCCCTTCCTGCTGCTGACCGGGCAGCCCTGTCCGCTCTGTGGCGGGACCCGTTCCTTCGTGGCGATGTGGAACGGCGACCTCAGTCATGCCGCCCGACTTCACCCGCTTGGGCCGCTGCTCTTCCCGCTCACGTTTGTGGTCGCCGCCTACGGCATCTGGGCCGTCCTGGCGCGAAGGTCACTGCGGATCGCCCTGCCCCTCGCTGTCCAGCGCTGGATCACAGCGATCGCGCTCTTCGCCGTCTCGGCCAGCTGGTCCGCCAAGCTCCTCTGGCTGGGTAACTAACCTTGAATTTCGACCTCTCCGACGAGCAGAAGCAGATCCGCGATCTCTGTCACGAGTTCGCCGACGAGGTGGTGGCCCCCGCCGCGGCGGAGCTCGACCGCGAGCATCGCTTCGGCTATGACATCGTCCGCCAGATGGGAGAGCTGGGGCTCTTCGGCCTGCCCTTCCCGGAGGACGTTGGTGGCCAGGGGGGCGATTTCCTCTCCTACTGCATCGCGGTCGAGGAGATCTCGCGCGCCGACGCTGGGGTCGGGATCACCCTCGAGGCCGCGGTTTCGCTGGGCGCAGCCCCGATCTTCAACTTCGGGACCGCGGCACAGAAGGCTGATCACCTGCCCGACCTTCTTGCCGGCAAAAAGCTCTGGGCCTTCGGACTGACCGAGCCGGATGCCGGTTCCGACGCGGGTGGGACGCGCACCCGAGCCGAGCTGAGCGACGGGGAGTGGGTGATCAACGGCACCAAGCAGTTCATCACCAACTCGGGCACCGACATCACGGCGGGGGTGACCCTCACCGCAGTCACGGACGGCACGAATGGCACTAAAGGTGCGAGAGGCGAGATCAGCGCGATCATGGTGCCCAACGGGACGGCCGGCTACATCGTCGAACCCTCCTACCGCAAGCTGGGATGGCATTCTTCCGACACCCATCCACTCACCTTCCAGGACTGCCGCGTTCCCGAGGCGTCGATCCTCGGCCGGCGGGGCGGCGGTTATCGCCAATTCCTCCACACCCTGGCCGGGGGTCGGGTGGCCATCGCCGCACTCAGCGTCGGCCTCGCCCAGGCCTGCCTCGACGCCTCTCTCGGCTATGCGCGGGAGCGCAAGCAGTTCGGAAAGCCGATCTCGAGCTTCCAGGCGATCCAGTTCAAGCTGGCGGACATGGCGATGGAGGTGGAACTGGCCCGCACGATCACTTACAAAGCAGCCTGCGCCTACGAATACACCGGTGAGTCGTCACCCGAGTTCCGCAAGCTGGCGGCGATGGCAAAGCTCTTCGCCTCCGAGGCTTCCAAGCGGGCGACCGACCAGGCCGTCCAGATTCATGGCGGCAACGGCTTCATGGAGGACTACCCGGTGGCGCGCTACTACCGGGACGTGAAGGTCAACGAGATCGGCGAGGGAACCAGCGAGGTCCAGCG